>CANKLD010000025.1 GCA_947483095.1 Bacteroidota bacterium | reverse complement strand
TAGGGCCTTCCTCCATTTTATTAGCTATTATGGCTTCTGGAATGAACGGACAAAATTTTGCTTTTAACGGATATATTCCAATTGATGCAGCCGAGAAAAAAGAGGCAATTAAAAATCTGGAAAAATTATCAATTGGTAAAAATCAATCACAAATTTTTATTGAAACCCCATATAGAAACAATAAAATGTTGGAGGATATTCTTAGCTCCCTACATCCTGAAACGTATCTTTGTGTAGCAACTGATATCACTTTACCTTCAGAATATATTAAAACGATGCGTGTTGTAAATTGGAAAAAAACAAAAATTGATTTACACAATCGGCCTACAATTTTCATTATCCATAAAATGTAATTTCAGAATTACATAACTATTTAGATTTACTAAGTTGGATTTGTTTTTTCAACCATGCAATATAATTTTTTCTATTTACTTCGTGATCGCTTACATTGACAGCAAATTCATGATAGCCAAATCGGGTTACACTTGCACAGAAATAAATGTAATTGTGTTTTTCAGGATTTAAAACCGCTTCAATTGCAGTAATATCAGGCATTGCAATTGGCCCTGGGGGCAATCCTCCATAAAAATAAGTGTTGTATGGAGAATCAATTTTTAAATCATTTGAGAAAACTCTTTTAATAACCATGTCAAAATCTCCTAATTTCTTTTTCTTAGCATATATTACGGTTGGATCCGCTTGAAGCATGATTCCAAGCCTTAATCTGTTCAAATATACTCCTGCAACTCTTGGTCGTTCGTCTTTTTTAACGGTTTCTTTATGAACAATTGATGCTAAGGTCATAACTTGAATTGGAGTTAATCCCAATTTTTTAGCTTGAGAAGTTCTCTCGCTATTCCAAAATTTGTGGTATTCTTTAACCATTTTATCACAAAACTTATCCGCTTTGGTATTCCAATAAAACTCATACGTATTAGGAATACAAATGCTTAAAACATTTTCTTCTGTAAATCCATTTTCTTTTAAGAAGGTAGAATCTTTAAAAATATTTATCAATGAAACACTGTCAGCTTCGATTTGAGAGCTTACTCTTCCAACCACATTTTCAATACGTTCTTGATTATTAAAAGCTAGTTTTACAGGAATATTATTACGTAACGCCGTAATTAATTCGAAATTGTTCATTCCCTTTTTGAATAAGAAACGACCTGATTTTACATTTTGAATATAGGATCTTTTGGACGCAACCATTTCAAACTTATCCATATTATCTATATATGGAGCAATAATTTTCTTAACTTCAAGGTAATTTGCATCGGTAGGAATAAGAACGTAAAGTTCATTTTCAGTGAATTTAGTGTTTTTTGAGAATATATCGCTATACAATTTAATTCCGTAAATTAATAATGCGGCGATCAAAACAACTGAAACTAATGTGATTATTTTTTTAATGCTCAAAATATATATTTTAAAATTGATTATTTATTAATTGGTAGAGGGATTCGTCTTTATATTTTCCATTTACTAAATTCCATTCTTTTTTTATTCCAATATTTACAAAACCAAATTTAGTAAAAAGTCTGATACTAGCCTCGTTTTCTGTGTCGATATTTGCATACAATTGATGCAAGTTCAAATTTTTAAAGGTGTATTTTATCAATAAATCCAGGGCTTCGGTACCTACACCATGACTTCTATTTTCAATATCTTTAATAAGAATTCCTATTCCAGCACGATTATTTTTAGGGTCAAAATCAAAAATATCAATTAATCCAATTGCATTATCATCGCCAAAATTACATATAGCAAGTCGCAATTGCTTTGCTTCATAAATATCCTGATTGGCATTTTCAAGGTATTGACGAATTAAAAAACGGCTATAGGGAGTTTGAGTATGGCTCACTTCCCAAACCAATTCGTCATTTTCAACTGCATAAACAAACTCTAAATCATTAGGTTCTAATGCGCGTAAATAAATAGTTTTTCCCTTTAAAGTGATCAAATTTTTATATTAAATATTAATTTTTCCTTGGAATACAAAAGTTGCAGGCCCTTTTAAAAATACATTGGAATAATACGAATCCATTTTATCGAATGAAACTGTTAATTTTCCACCCTGAACATTTATATTAATTGAATTTGAATTTGTTTTTCCTGAATAATTCATAGCAATTGCTACAGCTGTAGCTCCAGTTCCGCAAGATAACGTTTCGTCTTCAACTCCCCTTTCATAAGTTCGAATAGAAAAAGTGGCTTCGTTTATTTGTTCAACAAAATTAACATTGGCCCCAGCCGAACCATAAAGATCACCGTATCTTATTGCTGCCCCTTGAGATTTTACATCCAAATTAGAAAGCGTAGGTACCATTTCAATGTGATGTGGCGAACCCGTATCTAAATAAGTATAATTTGGCTCCCTTTTTATAAAATCGACGTCTTTCATTTGTAAAGAAACGATATTATCATCGGAAATAGTAGCATGATGCAAGCCGTCAATAGCCATAAAAGAAGCTGAAGATTGGATAATATTAAGTTTTTTTGCGAATGCTACCAAACATCTTCCACCATTTCCACACATAGTACTTTGATTTCCATCAGAATTATAATAGACCATTTTAAAATCAGAATTCGAATCATTTTCTAATAAAATCAATCCATCAGCGCCAATACCAAATTTTCTATCGCACAAATATGCAATCCGTTTTGTATCGTCCTTAGCAAAGAAATCATTGCGATTGTCAATCATTACAAAATCATTACCAGTTCCTTCGTATTTATCAAAAATTATTTCCATATACTATTTAGTTATTACAAAAGTACAAACTATTAATGAAAAGTTAATCATTGTTAAACGAGCGTTAAACTTTTTTTTTTGCTATTTAACTTTTTTATTTTTACTGTAAATAAATTTAATTAGTATGAAAAATTTCAAAAATCTATTCTTGGTATCACTCTTAAGCGGCGCAACTACACTTGCAGCCTACAAATTATTATTTGATAGTAACGGCTATTTTTCAAAAAATAGAAATTCAGTGGTTACTCTTGCTCCTAACAATTACGGAAAAACAGTTGGTTTATCTTCCGAAGCTATTGATTTTACAGAAGCAGCAGATAAATCCGTTCATTCAGTAGTTCACGTAAAAAATGTGTCTTATACTTCGGTTTCAAATCCTATAATGGAGTTTTTTTACGGGTATAAAGGTGCTCAGCAACAAGAACAAATTGGAACTGGTTCTGGGGTAATTATCTCTGAAGATGGTTATATTGTTACCAACAACCACGTGGTTAAAGATGCTTCAGAAATTGAAATTACTTTAAATAATAAAAAATCATACAAGGCAAAATTGGTTGGAACCGATACAAAAATGGATATTGCCTTATTGAAAATAGATGCCAAAGAAAAACTTACTTATTCTACTTTTGCAGATTCCGATTTAGTGAAAGTGGGCGAATGGGTATTGGCCGTTGGAAATCCATACAACCTAACTTCTACAGTTACTGCGGGTATAGTTTCTGCAAAAGCTAGAAATTTAGACACTTCAGGAATCCAATCCTTTATCCAAACAGATGCCGCTGTGAATCCAGGAAATAGCGGAGGCGCATTAGTAAATACTCGTGGCGAATTGATTGGAATAAATACCATGATTTCATCGCAAACTGGATCTTATGTTGGCTATTCATTTGCAATTCCTTCAAATATTACCCGTAAAATAATTGAAGATATTATGGAATTTGGTAACGTACAACGAGGAATTCTTGGCGTAGAAGGCGGCGAATTAAATAGTGCCACTTCAAAAGAATTAGGCATTAAAGAAACCGAAGGGTTTTATATCAAAAGAGTAAATAAAAATACTGGAGCTGAAAAATCAGGTTTAACCAAAGGAGATATAATTATAAAAATTGATAGTCAAAATGTAACTACATATGCTGAATTAAACGGCTATATAAGTACAAAAAGACCAAATGATCAGGTACAGGTTGCCATTATTAGAAATAATAAAACAATGATAATTCCGGTTACTTTAACTAAAAGCGATGTTATAAACACTCAATTTAAAGGGTTGGATTTAGAAAATATTAGTTCTTCTGACAAGAAAAAATTCAGAATTAGCTATGGCGTTAAAATCAAAGAAATAAATAACGATAAATTGAGTGCTTATGCAAATGACCTTAAAGGAGGAATCATATTAAGTATTGGAAATAGTAAAGCGATTGATGTAGAAACCGTTTCAAAAGCACTTTCCAACTTAGATGAAAACCAAGCTGTTCAAATTGAAATGATAACCGCAAACGGACAAGTGGTCCGCTTAATTTTATAGAATACCATCTTACTTTAGTTATTAAAAAGCCGATTTTAATTAATCGGCTTTTTTTATAACTATAATCTAACTCTTTAAACTTTTTCCTTATTCATAAGATAATAGATTGGGATTCCAATTAGCATAATCAAAACGCCCCAACCGCAAGTACTCGTTTTGGTAACTAATAAAGCAATACAAATTGCGGTTGCAATTATTATGTATAAGAAAGGTAAAAATGGATAACCAAAAGCTTTATAAGGTCTTTCAGCATCTGGCATTTTCTTACGAAGAATAAAAATACCGTAGATAGTTAGGATATAAAATATAAGAACGATGATTACTACAAAATCTAAAAGATCACCGTATTTTCCTGTTAAACACAATGCAGAAGCCCAAAAACATTGCGCCCATAAAGACCAAGAAGGCACACTTGACTCGTTTAATATTGCGGCTTTTTTGAAGAACAAACCGTCTTTTGCCATGGTATAATAAACTCTTGCTCCCGCCATTATCAACCCGTTATTACAAGCAAATGTAGAAATCATTATCATTAATGCTATGATTACCGTTCCGGAAGCTCCAAAAATATTTTGCGAAGCCACTACGGCAACTCTATCCGATTCTGCGGTTGCAATTCCTTGAAGTGGAACTACTGCCAGATACATTAAGTTGGCCAATATATAAATAACACTAACTATTAGCGTTCCTAAAAACAAACTCAATCCTACATTTCTCTTAGGGTTTTTAATTTCTCCAGCTATAAATGTAACGCCATTCCATGCATCGCTAGAAAAAACAGAACCTACCAAAGCTGCAGAGACTGCTGCAATTAATGCCATTCCACCTATTGGCAACCAAGAGTTGGTCGCTACAGCATATGATTTTACTGCCCAAGCATCTGCCCAATTGGCATTCCAAATTTCAGTTTTTGCGCCTAAAGCAAATCCAAAAAATATCAAACCTAAAAGGGAAGCAATTTTGATTATTGTTAAAATCGTTTGTAAAATTTTACTATTTTTCACTCCTCGACTGTTAATATACGTCAATAAAACAATCGTGATTATAGAGACTATTTGAGCTGCATGGAGTTGAAAATTCCCCACTTCAAAAATGATATTTTTTTCACTTAGGGGCGGATACAAATAGGCAGCAAATTTTGAAAATGCCACGCCAACAGCTGCGATAGTTCCCGTTTGAATTACCGCAAAAAAGCTCCACCCGTATAAAAACCCTATTAATTTTCCATAAGCTTCTTTCAAGTAAACATACTGACCACCTGCTTTAGGAAACATGGCACTCAATTCGCCATAACTCACCGCTGCCACAATTGTGAGTAAGGCGGTAAGTCCCCATATGGCAATTAGCCATCCCGCAGAACCTACTTGACGAACCATATCGGAACTCACAATAAATATTCCTGAACCTATCATGGAACCCACAACAAGCATTGTTCCATCTAATAATCCTAATTCTCTTTTGAAATCTTCGGGGTTGTTCTCTTGCATAATTTTTTTTTGGTTTGATAAAGATAGGATTTTTAAAGCAACGAATTGTCATTTCTAGGAACGAGAAAACACATTATGTGATTCCTCCTTTGTCGGAATGACAAATAATATCAGCTAACTCGTGAATCCTTAGCGTTTTATAAATAGAGAAATGTTTCCTTTCTAACACGAAATTATTTGTAAAATAGTATGGATTTTAGATTCAATAATAAAATAATCCTGACTTCAAAGAATTAGTCGTTGAATTGGATGCAACTGCGTAAAGCCGCGAAACATTATGCCGCATTGTATTGCACGGAAGAAAACAATTACTTACCTTTGGCGTTAGTATATAAAATTTAAGCCGTGATTAAAAGTTTTGGAGATAAAGAAACAGAAAAAATCTGGAACGGAATTCAGTCGAGAAAATTACCGAGTGAAATTCAAAATGTTGCAAGACGAAAATTGAGAATGATCAATAACTCTCAAAATGTAGTTGACCTAAGAATTCCGCCAGCAAACCATTTAGAAAAATTAAGTGGAAATTTATCTGGACTTTATAGCATTAGAATTAACAATCAGTGGAGAATTGTTTTTAATTGGGAAAACGATAATGCATTTGAAGTGCAAATTGTAGATTATCATTAAAATTATAAGTTATGGAAAATTTAAAAAACATACATCCTGGAGAGATTTTAAAAGAAGAGTTTCTTGAAGCGCTAGGAATTACAGCTTATCGCTTGTCTAAAGAAACTTTTATTCCGCAGACTAGAGTTAGTGAAATTATTAAAGGAAATCGCAGAATTACTGCGGATACAGCTTTGAGATTTTCTAAGTATTTAGGCACAAGCGCAAAGTTTTGGCTTGGACTTCAAGATGATTATGATTTGGAAGAAGAAAGTAATTCCAAAAAACATAGTTTTGAAAGAATCAAGCCAATCGAGAACAACGCAGCATAACAATTTCTAAATCTTATGGCTAGTTTTCGGTAAATTGTTCGTTTAATTTTCATAACTTTAGACTGTCGGTTATGAAAAAAGAGTTCTAACACGATTACGGGAGCGACAATAGATTAAATGATAACATAATTTTATCATCTAAAATAAATTCAGATTGACAAAAAATCCACAAAAAAAACGCGCTGTTTTCACAGCGCGTTTTTTGTACTATCTAAAATGCGATTATGCTTTTCCAGCAGCGATCAAGTTCAACGCAGAACCCGCCACAAACCAGCCAATTTGCCCTTCGTTATAAGTATGGTTGGCCAAGATACTATCTTTGGAACCATCGGCATGAACAAATTCTAAGGTCAATGGTTTTCCTGGTGCAAAATCAACCAAATCAACGAAGTTAATCGTGTCATCTTCTTGAATTTTATCATAATCGGCTTCGTTAGCAAACGTTAAACCCAACATCCCTTGTTTTTTCAAATTAGTTTCGTGAATACGCGCAAATGATTTTACCAAAACTGCTTTTACGCCCAAGAAACGAGGCTCCATAGCCGCATGCTCTCTTGAAGAACCTTCGCCATAATTGTGGTCGCCCACTACAATCGAAGGAATTCCAGCCGCTTTATAAGCACGTGCCACAGCAGGAACCGCATCATATTGTCCTGTCAATTGGTTTTTTACTGTATTTGGTTTTTGGTTGAAAGCATTAATTGCGCCAATCAACATATTATTAGAAATGGCATCCAAATGACCACGGAAACGCAACCAAGGTCCCGCCATAGAAATGTGATCCGTCGTACATTTTCCAAAAGCTTTGATCAATAATTTAGCGCCTGTAATGTTTTTTCCATCCCAAGCAGTGAACGGCGCTAGCAATTGCAAACGCTCTGAGGTGTCGCTTACCAAGATTTGAACTCCTGATCCGTCTTCGGCTGGTGCTTGAAAACCTGGGTCTTCCGCATCAAAACCTTTTGGAGGCAGTTCATTTCCTGTTGGTTCGTCTAACATTACTTCTTCGCCGTCTTCGTTAATTAATTTATCTGTCAACGGATTGAAACCTAAATCACCCGCGATGGCTAAAGCAGTTACCAATTCTGGCGAACCAACAAAAGCCAACGTATTTGGATTTCCATCAGCACGCTTAGAGAAATTACGGTTGAACGAGTGAACGATAGTATTGCGTTCTTCCTTCTCTGCTCCTTCTCTGTCCCACATTCCAATACATGGTCCACAAGCATTCGCAAAAACAGTGGCACCAATTTTATCGAAAGCAGCTATAAATCCGTCACGTTCAATCGTATATCGCACTACTTCAGAACCTGGAGTAATCGTAAATTGGGCTTTTGTTTTTAGGTTTTTATCCGACACTTGTTTGGCCAATGAAGCCGCACGAGCAATATCTTCGTAGGAAGAATTGGTACAAGAACCAATCAAACCTACTTCTATTTTCAATGGCCAGTTATTTTTTATCGCTTCTTCTTTCATTTTAGAAATTGGAGTTGATAAATCTGGTGTATAAGGACCGTTTAAATGCGGCTCTAATTCTGTTAAATTGATTTCAATCACTTGATCAAAATACTGCTCTGGATTTGCATAAACTTCATCATCACCAGTTAAGTAAGACGCTACTTTATCGGCAGCATCGGCAACATCGGCTCTGTTTGTAGAACGTAAATAACGACTCATCGAATCGTCATATCCAAAAGTAGAAGTAGTTGCTCCAATTTCGGCTCCCATATTACAAATGGTTCCTTTTCCAGTACAAGACATTGCAGTTGCACCCTCGCCAAAATATTCAACGATGGCTCCCGTTCCTCCTTTTACAGTTAAGATTCCAGCCACTTTCAGGATCACATCTTTTGGTGCTGTCCAACCGGATAGTTTACCGGTTAACTTTACTCCAATTAGTTTCGGGAATTTCAATTCCCAAGCCATTCCTGACATTACATCTACTGCATCTGCACCACCAACACCAATGGCTAACATTCCTAATCCACCTGCATTTACAGTATGTGAATCGGTTCCAATCATCATCCCACCAGGAAAGGCATAATTTTCTAAAACTACTTGGTGAATAATCCCTGCTCCTGGCTTCCAGAAACCAATTCCATATTTATTTGATACAGAAGAAAGGAAATCAAAAACTTCGCTGCTTTGAGATTTCGCAAGTGCTAAATCAGTTACGGCATCTACTTTTGCTTGAATCAAGTGATCGCAATGCACAGTAGTTGGAACTGCAACTTTAGGTTTTCCAGCGTGCATAAATTGCAATAAAGCCATTTGTGCAGTAGCATCTTGACAAGCTACACGGTCCGGTGCGAAGTCAACATAGTCAACTCCATTTTTAAAAGCTTGAGAAGGTGTACCTTCCCAAAGATGCGTGTATAAAATTTTCTCTGTTAATGTCAAGGGTCTTCCAACAATTTCTCTTGCTTTATCCACACGAGAGGGCATATTGTTGTAAACCTTTTTTATCATTTCTATATCAAAAGCCATAGTAATATAAATTAGTTTATTAGATTACAAATTTAAACAATAACATTTAATATTAAAGATATTTTAATAAAAGTACGTTTTGAACTGATTATTATTTAAAAAATAGCAATAATATGCTTTATTATTGCTATAAAAATAAAATAATATTAAAATATTGTTTAATTGATAAATATTGGGATGATTTTTATGAAATCGAAAATCTTCAGTAAATAAAAAACCTCAAATCTTAAGGGAAAATTTGAGGTTTTTGATAAATAATGATTTTACAATAAAGAATCGATGATTTTTTCAATTGAAATTCCTTCGGCATCAGCTTTGTAATTTTTTACAACACGATGTCTTAAAATTCCAGTTGCAACCGCTTTTACATCTTCAATGTCTGGAGAGAACTTTCCGTTAAAGGCAGCATTTGCTTTAGCGGCTAAAATCAAATTTTGTGATGCTCTCGGCCCTGCCCCCCAATCGATATAGTTTTTTACAAAATCATTTGAGAGTGAATTTTCAGGTCTTGTTTTACTTACTAAAGTCACCGCATATTCAACTACATTATCAGCTACTGGGATTCTTCGAATTAACTGTTGGAAATCGATAATCTCTTGAGAATTAAACAGTGGATTAACCGAAATATCTAAATTTGAAGTGGTGTTTTTTACTACCTGAACTTCTTCTTCGAAAGTTGGGTAATCTAACTTAATAGAGAACATAAAACGATCTAATTGAGCTTCTGGCAAAGGATAGGTTCCTTCTTGCTCAATTGGGTTTTGTGTTGCTAAAACAAAGTAGGGTAAATCTAATTTATAATTGTGACCCGCAATAGTTACAGCTCTTTCTTGCATTGCTTCTAATAAAGCAGCTTGGGTTTTTGGAGGAGTTCTATTGATCTCGTCAGCTAAAATAATATTAGAAAAAATGGGTCCTTTTAAGAATTTGAATTGTCTATTTTCATCTAAAATTTCACTTCCTAAAATATCAGAAGGCATTAAATCGGGAGTAAACTGAATCCGTTTAAAATCTAATCCTAAAGCTTGTGAAATAGTATTTACCATCAACGTTTTTGCCAAACCTGGTACACCTACTAAAAGTGCGTGACCACCAGAGAAAATACTCAAAACTATTTGATCTACCACCTCATCTTGACCAACGATTATTTTCGCAATTTCATTTTTAAGCTCAATTCTTTTTTGAACTAATTTATTTATTTCGGCTACGTCAGACATTATTAAATATTTTAGGTTTAAGGTTTAAGATTATAAAAACTTAAAAATGATTAAGGGATATTTTGACTATTTCTTTAACCAGTTATTAGTAAAAACACAATCTCTGTATTCACCATTAATTTTGATGAAAGTTTCTTTAATTTTTTCTTCAAACCATTTACCGATTGCTTTAATTTGTTTTTCCTTTAAAGCAAGATTTTTAATTTTTATGTAATCTTTGGCATAATCAGCAGTATGCTCATTAATTCGATTGGTAACAGTTAACAATTTGAATTTCTTTTTACCCGTTTGATCTTCTTCTCCTAAAGCAGCTGAAACTTCACCTTCTTTTAAATTGGAAACATTTGCATATAAAGTTGGATCCATTTTTGTCAATTCAAATCGAGTGTCTTGTGTTTTAGGATTAATTAAAACCCCTCCGTTTGCTCTAGTTTCTTTTTCGTCAGATAAAGTTCTTGCAGCTTCAGCAAATGTAATTTCCTTATCTTGAATTCTTTTTTTGATCAAAGCAATTTTTTCTTTTGCTTCTTTTAAAGATTCATCTGAAACTTTAGGAATCAACAAAATATGACGTAAATCAATTTCTTGACCTCTAATTTTTTCTACATAAATGATATGAAAACCAAAGTCGGTTTCAAAAGGTTCGGATATTTCTCCTTCAGAAAGGCTAAATGCAACATCCTTAAACTCTTTTACAAATGGTGTTTTACGTGTCATTTTATAAAAACCGCCCAACGATCTTGAACCTGGATCTTCAGAATACAAAACTGCCTTACTGAAAAAACTTGAACCGCCTTGAATCTCATTTTTAAATCCTTTTAATTTATCAATTACTTTTTGTTTTTCTTCTTCAGTAATTTTAGGGGTGACTACAATTTGAGAAACTTCCATTTCTGATCCAAAAACAGGCAATTCAGTAGTAATAATTTTTTTAAAAAAAGTACGTACTTCCTCTGGAGTTACTTCAACTGCATCAACAATCTTTTTTTGCATGTCCTCAGCCAACTTGTTTTCCTTTAAAACATCAAAGAAATAGGTTTTAAATTCTTCCTCTGTATTTTTCTTGTAGTATTGAATTACTTTATCCAAAGAACCAATTTGTTCCACCATATAGTTGATTCTGTCGTCCATCATTTTCTTAACTTCATCATCTCTCACTACAATACTATCTTGAATTGCTTGATGAGCATATAATTTGTCTTCCAATAATTTACCCAACATTTGACATCTTGTAATGTCTTTAATTGAATTTCCTTGGCTTGAAATTTCAAGATAAGCTTTGTCAATATCGGAATCTAAAACCATATAATCACCAACTGTAGCTATAATTCCATCTACTTTTTGACGAGATTGCGGCAGTTTAACTTTAACAGAATCGGCAGGTTTTTCTTTAATAATTTCTTGTGCATCAACTGTAAAAGCGAATACTGTAAAAAGAACTATTAAAGCTGTTTTTGTATTTAAAAATCCTCTATTTATATTATTTATTGTCATCATCCTCTAATTCTATTCGCTATTGTTAATTTATTTTAAATACTTTTTACCTTTGTTTAGGTCATTAAGGTTTCAATTGTTTTTTTACATTTTCAAAAACAGTTTGATTTACTTCAACTTTGAATTCGTTTTTAAGGTCTTTAACCCAATTTTCTTCTAGATATTGTTGATAATCATTAATTACTTTTCCTTTGCATTCCTCAAGTTTTTTTGGACCTGCAGGTAACGTTGCATTTACTTTGGTTACAAAATAATACTCACCCTCTTTAATTATTTCAGAAATTCCAGTTTCAAATTTTAATTTTTTTGGTAATACATCATTTCCTTCTTCAAAAACACCCACTTTAGACATAATATTTACCGCACCGTCTTTTACATTCAATTTCTCTTTAATAAAATCAACCGTTTTATCATTTTTCAAATATTTCTCTGCCTTCCTAATTACCTCTAATTTTGTTGAAGAAAGTATGGTTACATCCAAACGATTTTTCCACTGGAAATTTTTTAGGTTTTTATCATAAAATGATTTTAAACCCAATGTATCTGTTTTTGATTTGTTCCAAATTTCTTTTTCCATTAAATCAAAGAGCAATAATCCATCTCTATATTCATCCATTACAGCTGAAAATTCAGGAAATTCTTTTTCTAAATTGTCATCATAATATTGTGATAATTCTTGATCCAAATAGCTGTCGTAAAATTTATTAATCAATTTAGATAACGGCTTTAGGGTATTTCTGGTTTTTTGCTGGTCTTTAACATAAGATAAAAAAGCAGTTCCAGTAATTGATTTAGATGAATTTATAGTCACTAAATTTTTATTGTATGATTTTAAATCAGCGGGTGTTTCCCATTTTCCTTCATAAAAATTATCTGTAACTAATTTAGAAATTACCGCATAGAATTTATCATCTCTTTTAATAGGGTATTTCTTTCTTAATTTTTCATTCATTGAAGCCGTAATCAATCTAGAACGATCGTCTTTGCTCACTTTTGATTCTAAATCAGGACGCATTTCATCAATAGTTTTTACTGAAAATTTATCAATTAATTTTACAATATGCCATCCATATTGGCTTTTAAATGGTTCAGAAACCGGATTTTCTTTTGTCAAATTAAAGGCTTCATTTTCGAATTCTTCAGAACTTAATTGGCCTGAGCCAAATCTATTTAGAACACCCCCTTTAGTAGAGGATGATTTATCTTCAGAGAATTGTTTCGCAAGATCTTCAAATTTTTCTCCTTGTTGTAATTTCTTATAAATATCTTGAATTGTATTTTTACCTTTTTCTGTATCGTCTTTATTTTCAGCTGTTGAAGGAGGATCCATAATCATAATGTGAGCTACAATTACATCCCCTCTATTATCACGAACATCAACTACTTTAATCAAATGATACCCGAAACGGGTACGAATTGGATTTGAAATACTTCCTTTAGTCGTTTTATAAGCACCGTTTTCAAAAGCGTAAAGCATTCTAAAAGCTGTAAAATATCCTAAATCACCTTTATTCTCTTTAGCAGAAGGATCTTGAGAAAATTCAGTAGCTAGTTTACCGAAATCTTCACCTGCTATAGCTCTTTTACGAACATCTAAAGCTTGTTTGTATACTTTTAAAGTATCTTCTGGAGCAGCATTTTCATCTACGGTAAACAATATGTGTGATGCTTTTATTTCTTTTAAAAACCTTTTGTAACCTTCTTCCACCAGCTCCTTAGTTACTTTTGAATCAGAAGTATAGTTTTTTGAAAGTTGGCCTCTATAAGATTTCAATTCATTTTGATAAGCAGAACCATCTTGAAGACCTAGTTTGTAGGCTTTATTAATTTTTAATTTATAACCTACGAATAATTCTAGATATTGATTTAAATCTTTTTGAGATTCATCTTTTACTAGATCAAGATTTTTTTTGTAAACTCTAGCAAATTCATCGGTATAATACGATTTATTTTCAATAGTAAATAACGCTTCTTTCGGACTATTTTGAGCAAATCCGATTAAATTTAGAGATAATAAAAGTCCGAAAAATAATTGTTTCATTTTAATTTAAAATAAAATTTAACTTAATATTTAATTAGCTTTAGCTAGTTGTAAATTTTAACTCACAAAAATAACAATTCAATTAGATTAAACAACTATCACAGGTACTATTAACATAAATTTATTAACATAAATCTTATAAATCAAATAGTCTTTATTATGTTATAGAAATATTTGTTGAATAAATAGTATTTTTGTAATCCATTTAAATAAACTTATGAGCTTTTTAAAAGAAATTGAAAGAAGAAGAACTTTCGGAATAATATCGCACCCTGATGCTGGAAAAACGACTTTAACAGAGAAATTATTACTTTTTGGAGGTGCAATTCAGGAAGCTGGAGCCGTTAAAAACAATAAAATAAAGAAAGGAGCCACTTCGGATTTTATGGAAATTGAACGTCAAAGAGGGATTTCTGTATCTACTTCAGTTTTGGCATTTAATTATATTGATAAAAAAATTAATATTCTTGACACTCCTGGTCATAAGGATTTTGCTGAAGATACTTTTAGAACTTTAACTGCTGTTGATAGCGTTATTGTGGTTATTGACGTTGCAAAAGGGGTTGAAGAACAAACAGAGAAATTAGTTTCTGTATGTAGAATGAGAAATATTCCAATTATTGTTTTCATAAATAAATTAGATAGAGAAGGAAAAGACGCCTTTGATTTAATGGATGAAGTGGAACAAAAATTAGGATTATCTGTTACGCCTTTAAGCTTCCCTATTGGAATGGGGTATGATTTTCAAGGAATTTACAATCTTTGGGAGCGAAACATCAATCTTTTTAGTGGTGATAGTCGAAAAAATATCGAGGAAACTATTGCTTTTTCAGATGTTGCCAATTCAGAATTAGAAAAAATTATCGGCGAAAAACCAGCAGAAAGACTTCGTGAAGAATTAGAACTAATTGATGAAGTATATCCAAAGTTTAATCGTGAAGATTATTTAAATGGAAAATTACAACCTGTATTTTTTGGATCTGCGTTGAATAATTTTGGTGTTCGAGAATTGTTGGATTGCTTTGTAGAAATTGCACCATCGCCACGACCAAAAGATTCCGAAACAAGATTGGTTGACCCAAAAGAAGAAAAAATGTCAGGTTTTGTGTTTAAAATCCACGCCAACATGGATCCTAAACACCGCGATAGATTAGCATTTATAAAGATTGTATCAGGAACATTTGAAAGAAACAAACCCTATTATCATGTTCGACAAAAGAAAAATTTAAAGTTTTCAAGTCCAAATGCCTTTTTTGCTGAGAAAAAAGAAATTGTAGACATTTCCTATCCTGGAGATATCGTTGGACTGCATGATACTGGTAATTTTAAAATTGGGGACACTTTAACCGAAGGCGAAATTATGAGCTTCAAAGGAATTCCAAGTTTTTCGCCGGAGCATTTTAGATATATTAATAATGCCGATCCAATGAAAGCTAAACAATTGGACAAAGGTGTTGACCAATTAATGGACGAAGGTGTGGCCCAGTTATTTACACT
>CANKLD010000024.1 GCA_947483095.1 Bacteroidota bacterium | reverse complement strand
GAAATTTGCTGGTTCAAAACCTGCATATTTAATTAAGTCCATTGTAGCCATGGCCAATCCTGCGCCATTCACCATACAACCTACCGTTCCATCTAAATCTACATAGTTTAAACCTGCCGCTTTAGCTTCAACTTCAATTGGATTTTCTTCGCGAACATCACGGAATTCAGCATAAACTGGTTGACGGTATAATGCATTGTCATCTAAATTTACTTTAGCATCAACAGCGATTATTTTATTATCAGAAGTTTTTAATACTGGATTAATTTCAAACATGGAAGCATCGCAACCAATGTAAGCGTTATAAAGAGACGCAACGAATTGAGTCATTTCTTTAAATGCATTTCCAGACAATCCTAAATTAAAGGCAATTCTTCTTGATTGAAAAGCTTGAAGTCCAACAGTAGGATCAATTTCTTCAGTAAAAATTAAATGCGGCGTGTGTTCCGCAACTTCTTCAATATCCATTCCGCCTTCAGTAGAATACATAATCATGTTACGACCGTTACCTCTATTTAATAAAACAGACATATAGAATTCAGAAGTTTCAGATTCGCCCGGGTAATAAACATCTTCAGCAATTAAAACTTGGTGAACAGTTTTTCCTTCAGCAGAAGTTTGAGGGGTTATTAATTGCATTCCGATAATTTGACCTGCAATTTCTTCCACTTGCTCTAAATTCTTAGCCAGTTTTACTCCACCACCTTTTCCACGTCCACCAGCGTGAACTTGCGCTTTGATTACATGCCATCCTGTTCCAGTTTCATCAGTTAATTGTTTAGCTGCAGCAACCGCTTCTAGAGGATTGTTTGCAACATAACCACGTTGAATTTTTACACCATAGCTGGCTAATATTTCTTTCCCTTGGTATTCGTGTATGTCCATAATTGTTTTTATTACTTTTAAATCCCGTCGATTCGGGAGCACAAAAATAAAACAATTCAAGTTAAAAGCGAAATGTTTTTACCTAATAAATTCAATTAGAATTTAATTTGTAAAAAAATGAAATTTTGATTATTAAATTCTTAAATAGATAAGTAAATAAAAACATTTTTATCATTTTTTTTAAAACAATTAGACACTATAACGTTTTAGAAAAATTCATAAAATGTGATTGTTTAATTAATTATTAATTGAAAATTAGATTTTATTAAATAAAGTGTTATTAAATTAATAATTAAAAAGTCAATTATTAAATTATTGTTATTTTTAAATGTTTAAAATGAAAAAGTAATAAAAATTTGAGGAATTGCCGATTTTGTAAAATTATTATTAACAAAAATAGTAATTTAGTAGAAAATTATTAAGCATGAAAGTGAAAGCTCAAGGACTCTATTTACCAGAATTTGAACACGATAATTGTGGTGCAGGATTTATTTGCAATTTAAACGGAATTAAGTCGAATGATATTATTCATAAGGCTTTAGACATCTTAATTAAACTAGAACACCGAGGCGCCGTAAGTTCCGATGGGAGAACGGGTGATGGTGCAGGAATTCTATTTGACATTCCTCATGATTTCTTTAAAAAGGTGTGTGATTTTGAACTACCAGAACCAAGAGAATATGGTGTAGGAATGCTATTTTTGCCTAAAAGCAAAAACCAAGTTGTTTATTGCAAAACTACTTTTGAAACTGCTTTAAAAGATCAAAACTTAACTGTTTTAGGTTGGCGTGAAGTTCCTGTTGACTCTTCAAATTTAGGAAAAATAGCTGCCGAAAAAGAACCAACAGTGTTTCAGGTATTTGTTGGTAAAAACGGATTAGAACTTACAGAACAACAGTTCAACGCTAAACTATTTGCTGCGAGAAAAATATCGGAACACGCTGTTATTAAATCTAACATATCACAAAGTCATCAATATTATTTCAGCAGTTTTTCAACCACTACTATAATATATAAAGGTCTTTTGATGCCAGAAGATATTAGCCGTTATTATACGGATTTATCCGATACGGATTTGGTTACCCGATTGGCATTGGTTCATCAACGTTTTTCTACCAATACCTTTCCCTCATGGGAACTGGCACAACCTTTTAGATATATGTGTCATAATGGAGAAATCAATACGCTTCGAGGAAATATTAGTCGAATGCGGTCACGAGAGGAGTTAATGAAAAGTGACATTTTTGGTGATGATATAAAAAATTTATTTCCAATAATATTAGAAGGGAAATCAGATTCTGCTTCGATGGACATGGTTATTGAATTATTATTAATGACCGGTCGTTCTTTACCAGAAGCAATGATGATGGTTGTTCCAGAAGCTTGGGAAAGACATGAAAGTATGTCTGAAGATAAAAAAGCTTTCTATGAATACAACTCATGTATTATGGAACCTTGGGACGGTCCTGCCTCAATTCCATTTACAGACGGAAATGTAATTGGTGCATTATTGGATAGAAATGGCTTGCGTCCATCACGATATACACTCACAAAAAGTGGTTTCGTAATTATGTCTTCCGAGATTGGAGTTTTGGATATTAAACCTGAAGATGTAATTCAACACGGACGATTAGAACCAGGAAAAATGTTCCTTGTAGACATGAATGAAGGTCGTATTATTGAAGATGAAGAAGTTAAAAATGCTATAGTAACCAAACGACCTTACAAAAAATGGTTGGATGAAAACCTATTGCAATTGGCTAAAATTCCTTATACAGAAAATGAAATTCCTGAAGAAGTTATGGATTTTGAAACTCGTCAACGACTATTTGGATATACTGTTGAAGATTTGAAAACCATTATAAATCCAATGGGAACAACTGGTGCAGAAGCGCTAAGTTCGATGGGAAATGATACGCCGCTAGCCGTTTTATCAGACCAACCCCAATTATTGTACAACTACTTCAAACAGTTGTTCGCTCAAGTTACTAATCCACCGTTGGATGGAATTCGTGAAGAAATTATTACCGATATTAGCTTAGCTATTGGTGGCGATTTTAATATTTTTGATATCGAACCCAAACATTGCAAAAAACTAAAAATTCAAAATCCTGTTATATCTAATGAGGATTTAGATAAAATTAGAAATATTAATCATGTTGATTTTAAATCCATTACAATTTCTACTTTATATGAAATAGAAAAAGGAGTAAATGGTTTAGAACGTGCTTTAGAAAAATGTGTCCAAGCCACGTTTAAAGCAGTTTCCGAAGATTGCAATATTGTAATTTTATCCGATAGAGGAGTTTCTGATAAATACGCTCCAATTCCAATGTTGCTCGCCTGTTCCTATATTCATCATTCTCTAAATATTTTAAAAGCGAGGTCAAAATTTGGTGTTATTATTGAATCAGCTGAACCTCGTGAACCGCATCATTTTGCATTATTATTTGGATATGGAGCTAGTGCAATCAATCCTTACATGGTAAATGAAATTATTCATAATCAGATTAATTCTGGTTTTATCACAGGAATTAAGGCTGATTATGCAATTAAAAACTATAATAAGGCGATTGCTAAAGGAATTCTGAAAATCATGAATAAGATCGGAATTTCTACGTTACATTCTTATAGAGCCGCACAAATTTTTGAAATTTTAGGTTTAAATAAAACATTTACTTCTAAATATTTTCCTTACACACCATCAAGAATTGAAGGAATTGGTTTAATTGAAATTGAAAAAGAAGTCAAGAAAAGATACCTAAATGCTTTTCCAAATTCAAAAATACCAAACCTTTTACCTCTAGAAATTGGGGGAATTTACAGATGGCGTAGAAATGGAGAAAAACACATGTTTAATCCTACTACTATTTCAAAATTACAACAAGCAGTTCGTTTAAACAGTCCTGAGAGTTATAAAGAATATTCGGATGCTGTTAATTTACAAAGTTCGAATTTGATGACCATAAGAGGCTTGTTTGAATTTAACAATTTAGATCCGATTTCAATAGATGAAGTAGAACCTTGGACAGAAATTGTAAAAAAATTCAAAACTGGCGCAATGTCTTATGGCTCTATTAGTCAAGAAGCGCATGAGAATTTGGCTATTGCAATGAATAGAATTGGTGGTAAAAGTAATTCTGGAGAAGGTGGAGAAGATCCAAAACGTTTTCAAAAAGATCTAAATGGAGATTCCAGAAATAGTGCCATCAAGCAAGTTGCATCGGGAAGATTTGGTGTTTCTATCAATTATTTGACCAATGCCAAAGAGATACAAATTAAAATGGCGCAAGGAGCAAAACCTGGCGAAGGCGGACAATTACCGGGCGATAAAGTAGTACCGTGGATTGCAGAAGTAAGAAATTCAACTCCTTATGTAGGACTGATTTCTCCTCCTCCGCATCATGATATTTATTCTATTGAAGATTTATCACAATTGATATTTGATTTAAAAAATGCCAATCGAGAAGCACGAATTAATGTAAAATTAGTTTCCGAAGTGGGCGTTGGAACTATTGCTGCAGGAGTTGCAAAAGCAAAAGCGGATGTAATTTTGATTTCTGGTTATGATGGAGGTACAGGTGCCGCACCACTTACATCGTTACAACACACTGGGATTCCCTGGGAGTTAGGATTGGCGGAAGCCCAACAAACCTTATTATTAAATGATCTTCGTGGAAGAGTAGTTTTAGAATGTGATGGCCAACTAAAAACAGGTCGTGATGTAGCCATAGCAGCCTTATTAGGAGCAGAAGAATTTGGATTTGCTACCGCACCACTAGTCGCTTCGGGTTGTATTATGATGCGTGCCTGCCACTTAAATACATGTCCAGTGGGAATTGCAACCCAAGATCCAGAATTGAGAAAAAATTTCAAAGGGACGCCAGAACATATTATCAATTTCATGTATTTTATTGCAGAGGAATTGAGAATTATAATGGCTCAATTGGGATATAGAACTTTGAAAGAAATGGTTGGACAATCACAAAAACTAAATGTAAACAAAGCAATTGATCATTATAAAGCAAATGGATTGGATTTATCTGCGATATTATACAAACCAGAAATTGCAAATTCTGTAAGTAATTATAACGTTTCAAGCCAAGACCACGCCTTAGAAAATGTGTTGGATTTTGAAATTATAAAAGCAGCAATTCCTTCTATTTATAGAAAGGAAAAAACGAGAGTAACTTTTAAAATTAAAAATACCGATCGTTCTGTTGGTGCTATTTTGAGTAATGAAATTTCTAAAATTTATGGCGCACAAGGATTACCTGAAGACACTATTTTAGTTGATTTTGAAGGTTCGGCGGGGCAAAGTTTTGGGGCATTTGCAACTAACGGATTGTCATTTAAAATTCATGGAAATTGTAATGATTATTTAGGAAAAGGACTATCTGGAGGTAAGTTAATTATTAAAGTTCCTCCTACTGCAACTTTCAAACCTGAGGAAAATATTATCATTGGAAACGTTGCGCTTTACGGTGCAATTACCGGTCAGGCCTATATAAATGGTATGGCAGGAGAACGTTTTGCTGTAAGAAATTCAGGAGCGACTGCAGTTGTTGAAGGTGTGGGAGATCACGGATGTGAATACATGACTGGAGGAACAGTAGTGGTATTGGGAAAAACAGGTAGAAATTTTGCTGCTGGAATGAGTGGTGGAATTGCTTACATTTATGATCCAAATAAAACATTTAATGCCACTTTATGCAATATGGAAATGGTTGCATTTGAGACATTAGAACTTGATGATATTAGTAAATTAAGACGATTAATAAAAAATCATTCGTTATTTACAAACAGCCCTTTGGCAAAACGAATATTAGAAGATTGGGAAAACCAACAAAATAATTTCGTAAAAGTAATGCCAACCGATTATAAAAAAGCATTGCAAAGAGCCTCCCAATCTACAAAAGTTGAGAAGGAGTTGGCTCACAATTAAAAATTAATGAAATAATAGTAGTAATTAACAAACAATATCCTCAGTTAGTTCCCCCTCATAAGAGGGGGTTAGGGGGAGGTTTATATGGGAAAAATTGGCGGATTTAAAGAATATTCAAGAATAAACGAAAATAATGTAGCCGTTGTAGAAAGGGTATCAAATTACAATGAATTTACGGTTACTTTACCAAAAGATAAAATCAAAGAACAAGGTTCAAGATGCATGGATTGTGGAATTCCATTTTGCCATAGCTCCTGCCCTCTAGGGAATTTAATTCCTGATTTTAATGACATGGTTCATCAAGAAGAATGGGAAAGTGCGTTAGAAATTCTTGAATCTACGAATAATTTTCCTGAATTTACTGGACGCTTATGCCCTGCTCCATGTGAAAAATCATGTGTTTTAGGAATTATCAGCGAGCCGGTGGCTATTGAAAATATTGAGAAAAATATTGTTGAAAGAGGCTTTGCTGAAGGGTGGATAAAACCTCAAAAACCTTTAAATCGAACTGGAAAAACAGTAGCTGTAATTGGCTCAGGACCCGCTGGATTGGCTGCCGCTCAACAATTAAATCGTGCAGGACATTTAGTTACTGTTTTTGAAAGAGACAATGCAATTGGTGGATTACTTCGTTATGGAATACCCAACTTCAAACTTGAAAAAGAGATTATCGATAGAAGAGTTACCATTTTAGAAGCCGAAGGAATCCAATTTAAGGTTAATATTAATGTGGGTGTAAACTTCAGTATTGATGAATTAAATGCATTTGATTCAATTGTACTTTGTGGAGGTGCTACCGAAAGTAGATCGCTACCAACAAAGGGAATTGATGCTAAAGGTGTAGTTCAAGCTATGACTTTTTTAACACAGCAAACAAAATCATTGTATGGCGAAACAATTCCGAATCAGATATCTGCAAAAGATAAAAATGTTATCGTAATTGGTGGTGGTGATACAGGATCCGATTGTATTGGAACTTCAAATCGCCAAGGTGCAAAATCGGTAACCAATTTCGAAATTATGGCTAAACCACCAGTTGAAAGAAGTGCTTCTACTCCATGGCCATATTGGCCTTTGCAATTAAAAACCTCCTCCTCTCATGAAGAAGGTTGCGAAAGAAATTGGTTAATTAATACCAAAGAGTTTTTAACCAATGAAAAAGGAGAATTAACTGGTTTAATAACCGTGGAAGTATCTTGGAAAATAACCCCAGGAGAACGCCCAGAATTAATAGAAAAAGAAGGTTCAGAAAAAACATGGCCTTGTGAATTGGTTTTACTTGCACTAGGATTTACTGGCCCTGAAAAAACTTTAAGTGAACAATTGGGTCTTGAAATTGATTTTAGAAATAATTACAAAGCTTCGAATTATCAAACTAATAAACCTAATATTTTTACTGCTGGAGATATGAGAAGAGGTCAGTCTTTAATAGTTTGGGCGATTTCTGAAGGACGCGAAGCCGCTCGAGCAGTTGATATTTATTTAATGGGGAAAAGTAATTTACCAACAAAAGGAAACGGCGATTTACCAAGCTTATAAGGCACAATTTGTTATAAATATAACAAATTGTTATTATTTGTTAATAAACTAAAAAATCCTTTGATAGTGTAGTTAAGAGCAATAAATTTGCAAAAAAAATAAACATGCAATCACAAGATTTAGTAAAGTTAGCAGAGGAATTCGGAAGTCCATTATATGTTTACGATGCCGAAAAAATCAAAACCCAATTTAACCGATTAAATAGTGCTTTTTCCAAAGTTCCTAGATTAAGAATTAACTATGCTGTTAAAGCATTGTCAAATATAGCTGTACTTCAATTACTAAAATCGATAGGGTCTAACTTAGATACTGTTTCAATTCAAGAAGTTAAATTGGGATTGTATGCAGGTTTTAACCCACAACAAATTATTTATACACCCAACGGAGTTTCATTTGAAGAAATCGAAGAAGCAGCAGCGCTGGGAGTTCAAATCAACATTGATAATCTTTCGGTTTTGGAGCATTTTGGAACAAAACACCCCAAAGTTCCAGTTTGCATTCGTATTAATCCTCACGTAATGGCTGGTGGAAATTCAAATATATCTGTGGGACATATCGACAGTAAATTTGGTATTTCAATTCACCAAATGCCTCATATTCTGCGAATTGTCGAAAATACTAAAATGCACATCAACGGAATCCACATGCACACGGGTTCTGACATATTAGATATTGAAGTATTTCTTTATGCTGCAGAAATTTTATTTGAAGCAGCCAATAACTTCAAAACTTTAGACTTCTTAGATTTCGGAAGTGGTTTTAAAGTTCCTTACAACAAAGGCGATATTGAAACCAATATTGAAGAATTAGGGAAAAAATTATCGAAACGATTCTTAGCTTTTGAAGCTGCTTATGGAAGGGAATTAACATTGGCATTTGAACCCGGTAAATTTTTGGTAAGTGAAGCAGGGTATTTTTTAGCGAAAGTAAATGTGGTAAAACAAACTACATCCACTGTTTTTGCAGGAATTGACAGCGGTTTCAATCACTTGATTCGTCCAATGTTATATGGGTCTCAGCATTACATAGAAAATATTTCAAACCCAAAGGGGAAAGAGCGATTTTATACTGTTGTAGGATATATATGTGAAACCGATACCTTTGCAAACAACCGCAGAATAGCTGAAATAAAAGAGGGCGACTTGCTTTGTTTCAGAAATGCTGGTGCTTATTGTTTCTCCATGGCTTCCAATTACAATTCCAGATTTAAACCCGCAGAAGTTTTATGGAAAGAGGGAAAAGGCATCTTAATTCGCGAAAGGGAAACTTTTGAAGACTTATTGAAAAATCAAATTTTACTAAGTTAATAACAAAATATAAACCCCAATTTGAAAATTGGGGTTTTTCATATTACTATTTTGTGTTATTCTAATATTTCTAATAACACATTTGCTTCTGTTCCATTAGGAAATGGGATTTTTATCATTTGAGCAATTGAAGGAGCAATTTGGGTAATTACTTTTCTATCGTGTGTTTCTCCGTGTTTTACATGCCAACCATAAAATAGTGCTGGCACATGAGTATCATAAGAATACGGAGTTCCATGTGATGTTCCGGTACCTTTGTACTCAATATATCCAGGTTTATCAAGAATTACAATATCACCATTTTGATTTGGATCAAATCCATTAGAAATAATGTTCAAATAAAAATCATTTCCTGTAGAAGCCAATATTTCTTCTTCAGTATACACTCTTTTTACATGAATTTGAGTCATTAAATAGTCTTTAAAAGATTGTTTTACTTTCAATAAATCCAAACCTTTATTTTTAATTATATCTTTATTTAGATATAAATTAAAATTAGAATAATTTAAAACTAAATTATCTCCAAAAGTATCTTGAGAAAATTTAGACAGCCCTTTTGTGATTTCTTTTGGTTCTACGCTATTCACCTCATATTTATTATCCTTTAAATAGTTTACGTTTTCAGCACCAGCATGATCGGCGGTTAGAAAAATTAAATAATTATCTTTTCCAACGGTCTTATCAAGATAAGTTAAAAAATCAGCGATTGTTTTGTCTAATCTAAGATAAGTATCTTGCGTTTCAATCGATCTTGGTCCAGTTAAATGCCCTACATAATCTGTTGATGAAAAGCTAACAGTTAAAAAATCAGTGATAGTATCTTTACCTAACTCTTCACTTTCGATAGCTTGCGTGGCAATTTCTGCTAATAAATCATTGCCAAATGGTGTTGAACGTAATACACTAGGACCATTTTTATCGAACATTCCTTTTAAATTATAAGGAAAAACGGGTGCTAAACTTCCATATAATTTTCCTTCATAAGGATTGTTATCAGTCAAACTCTCATTATAAGTTGAAATGGGTTTAAATAAATCCCAACCTTTATTTATATAAGGCAAATAGTGTTTTTCATTATTAAATTTGGTAACCCAATCAGGGAGTTTTTCACCATAAAAAGAGCTAGAAATAAACGATCCTGTATTACTGTACCAAAAAGCCCAATTGGCAAAATGTCCCGCTGGTAAAATTGCTCCACGATCTTTCAAACTAATCCCAATAACTTTACCTTTGAAATTGGTGTCCAAACGAAGTTCGTCAGTAATAGTGGTGGACTGTAGATTTTTTGGAGACATTTCACCTTCGTCAGTTTTGCCATCACCAAGTGTGTTTACTGTTTTATCATCTGTACAATACATTTCTTTTCCGGTAGAGCGATTGAACCAATCGTTTCCAACTATGCCATGAATGGAAGGTGTTGCACCCGTATATATTGAAGCATGTCCTGGTCCAGTGTAGGTAGGCATATAATTGAAATGCATATTGTGAAACGTATATCCATTATCAATTATTCTCTTAAAACCATTAGAAGAGAAATCATTAGAGAATCGATATAAATATTCCATTTTCATTTGATCAACAACAATACCAACAACTAACTTAGGACGTTCTTGGGCATTAAGAATTGATGTAATTATTAATGCAGAAACTAAAAAAATATTTTTCATAATTGGATTTTTATTATAGCTATTACTTGTTTTCATGGAAATTAACGATATTATAAACTAAAATAACATCCTTTTGATTGATGTACAATTGTTTTCTATACTCTTGTTTTTTCCTAGTTATAAATGAAATGGTGAAGGGTTCTCCATCAATATCTATGCAACTAAAAGGAAAGATTAAATCGTCATCATTCTCAATTTTTTTCTCAAACTTTTCAATATTATAGAACTGAATTTCTTTAGAATAGACAACGATTCTTTTTTTATCTAAATCCAACGCAATTACTATATTAGTAGGTTGATAATCAGACCATTTTCCCCAATTGTCTTTTTCATCCTTTTCCATTACACTAAATCCTGTCGCAACAAATTTATATACTTGTGCCTCTATTTTTTGAACACTAATTGTAAGAAATAAAACCAGAAATATTATTTTAATATTCTTCATATTTTTTATGATGCTACTTATTACCAATTTTTTATTTCATTTTTTGCAATTACAAAATCACGAATCATTTCATCAATAATATCTTTGGCAGATTTTATATCTTCAAATAAACCCGAAATTTGTCCAATTTCCAATTCGCCTTCAATTAAATCTCCTTCAAACATTCCTTTTTTTGCTCTTGCTCTTCCTAATAAAGACTTTAAATCTTCAACAGATGGATTCGTTTTGTACAATTCCTGAATATCATTGTAAAACTTATTTTTGATTAATCGAACAGGTGCCAATTCTTTTAAAGTTAACTGAGTATCCCCTTCTTTAGTATTAATTATCGTGTTTTTAAAATTAGGGTGGGCTGAAGATTCAATAGATGCCGCAAACCGTGACCCAACTTGCACCCCATCAGCACCTAAGACCATTGCAGCAAGCATTCCCCTACCAGTAGCAATTCCTCCGGCAGCAATTAAAGGAATGTTAATTTGTTTTTTTACCATTGGAATAAGTGTTAAAGTAGTCGTTTCTTCCCTACCATTATGTCCACCCGCTTCAAACCCTTCAGCAACAATAGCGTCAACACCCGCATCTTGAGCTTTTAAGGCAAATTTTGAACTGCTCACCACATGAACAACGGTAATTCCATTTTGCTTCAAAATTGAAGTCCAGGTAGTTGGATTTCCTGCAGATGTAAAAACAATTTTTACCCCTTCTTCAATAATAATAGTAATTATTTCTTCAATATTTGGATATAACATTGGTACGTTTACCCCAAATGGTTTGTCAGTTGCTAATTTGCATTTTTGAATGTGCTCTCTTAAGACATCAGGATACATTGATCCAGCTCCGATTAATCCCAAACCACCTGCATTACTAACTGCACTTGCTAGCTTATAACCGCTATTCCAGATCATTCCTCCCTGAATAATGGGATACTTTATTTGAAAAAGCTGAGTGATTTTATTCATATTAAATAACTATTTTTTAATTAGTTTACCTGTGAAATTTTCATTTGCAAAAGCAATTTTGTAAAAATAAATAGCGCTTTCTAAGGATTGCAAAGATATATTTTGAATCTGATTTAAATTGCTTTGATTTAATACCATTTGACCTAAACTATTGTAAAAACTAATTTCTCTAGCTATCTTATTTGAAGGAAATGTAAATATAACTTCTTCATTAACAGGATTTGGATAAACAGAAAATCCATCAGTACTAAATTGATTATTTGCTAAAGCAGTATTTAAAGCCAATTGAAAATTAGGAATTCCATAGCCATATTGCGCATTTGGATTGCTAAAACGATCCGATGATTCTTTAATTAACTGAACAATTCTAGCATTTGTCAAATTTGGAAAAGCTTGCCAAAAACTTGCTACCATTCCAGCTATAATTGGTCCCGAAAAAGATGTTCCGCTATAGGTAGCTACTGTTCCTGTAGGAGTTGCAACCACTGCCGACTGACCTTGCGCCATAACATCGGGCTTTATTCTACCATCAAAAGAAGGGCCGATAGAACTAAAACTAGCATAATTTCTAAGCGAATTAACCGCACCAACCGTAAATGCATTGATAGCATCTGCAGGGGCGCTAATATTAGGATTACTAGTGTTTCCAGAATTTCCAGCCGAAACTACCACTACCATTCCTCGTGTGAAAGCAATATTTGCACCACGAGAACAAAAAGCAGTTGTCCCATTCATATTATTATAAGTATAACTATAATTTGGATTATCAAAGTCAAAATAGCCCAACGAAGAATTAATTACATCAGCACCTAACTTGTCAGCCATTTCAGCAGCTTCAACCCAAAGAGATTCCTCTAAAGGAGTTTCTGAAGTAGTGTCTTCAGTAACAAATAAATAATAGGAAGCATCTGGAGCAGTTCCAACTAATTCATTATCAACGTTACCACCCATAGTAGAAAGCACTAGTGTACCATGAAAATTCATTGCATAAAAATTAGTACTTCTATCTACAAAATTATATCCGCCCAAAATTTGATTGTTGTCCCTTAATATTTGAAAAGGAATAGCACTATCAACCCCTGGAAACCCAGCATCCAAAACAGCAATCACTTTTCCTGTTCCAGTATAATTTTGCTGGTGCAAATAGTCTCCATTTAGCATTTGGATTTGATTCCCAGAAGTACCATAATTATAAATTACTTGAGTTTCTAATACTTTATTTACAGCAGAATAATTTGTTGGATTGGATATTTTTCCAGTTCTATTTAAAGAACCATTTGCAAATGAAACTTGATCTACAAATGATAATAACCTTAATGTTTGAATTACAGCTTGAGTACCTCGAACATGCAAACAATTCATCCACTTTGAACTCGCTTTTACTGTAATTCCTGGTGTAGCCGTTATTTGATCAATATAAGATTGATGAATAGGAACGTCTTTTAGATCCAATGGAATATTCTGAATTGATCTTCTGTTCAATGCTCTTTGAGATAGCATTTGAAGTGGATTGGATAAATAATATTGACTATTTGGTTTGTCTTTAAAATACACCCAAGCCTCTTCTTGTGAAAAGCCAATAGCTGATATTAATAAGATTATAATCAATATTGTTTTTTTCATTTGCTATAAATCTATATTACAAATTTAAGAAATAACTCCCGAACCAACTAATTCATCATTTATATACCAAGCTACGAACTGTCCTTCAGTAATCGCCGATTGTGGGTCGTTAAATTCAACATACAAACCATTTTCAAATTGATGTAAGGTTGCTTTTTGCAGTGGTTGTCGGTATCGAATTCGAGCCATAACCTCCAAAGTAGCTCCATTTGCAATAGCTAAATCTTCTCTAATCCAATGCACTTCCGATTTTTGAATAAATAGAGCCTTCTTAAACAATCCTGGATGTTCACTGCCTAAACCTGTATAAATAGTATTGGTTTCAACATTGGTAGCTATAATAAATAAAGGTTCTTTCGTTCCTCCTACATTCAATCCTTTGCGCTGACCAATGGTGAAAAAATGGGCACCTTGATGTTTTCCCACTACTTTCCCCATATTTGGTTGGTAGGATAAAGTTCGAGATTCATATGCTAATTTGGCTTCTTCCGATTGAAATTGTGATTGCTTTTTACTGTAAATTGAATCTTGAGCATCAATTTGTACAATTAATCCTTCTTTCTTTTCTAATTTTTGTTGTAAAAAATCAGGTAATCTAACTTTTCCAATGAAACATAAACCTTGAGAATCTTTCTTATCTGCGGTTATCAAATTCATTTGAGCAGCAATTTTACGAACTTCTGGCTTAGTTAATTCGCCAATTGGAAATAAAGATTTAGCCAACTGTTCTTGTGATAATTGGCATAAAAAATAAGACTGGTCTTTATTTGTGTCCACGCCCGCAAGCAATTGGTATAGTTTATTGCCATTATTATCGATTTCACCTTTTCTACAATAATGTCCGGTAGCTACATAATCAGCTCCTAAATTGATTGCGATTTTCATGAAAACATCAAACTTTATTTCGCGATTACAAAGTACATCGGGATTTGGAGTTCTCCCTTTTTCATATTCGTTGAACATATAATCAACGATTTTTTCTTTGTATCGTTCGCTTAAATCAACCGTTTGAAATGGAATACCCAATTTTTCAGCTACTAATAAAGCGTCGTTACTGTCTTCTAACCACGGACATTCATTGGAAATGGTAACCGAGTCATCGTGCCAATTTTTCATGAAAAGTCCAATAACTTCATAGCCCTGCTCCTGCAACAAATAGGCTGCAACACTAGAATCTACACCGCCGGAAAGTCCAACTACAACTCGTTTCATCTTCTTTATTGAATTATTCGAATATTATTTTTTACGCTTTGATTTAATTCTATTTGGCTGATCGTAATTATCTTCACTTTCTAATTTTCCATTTTCAAAAAATTGCCAAATTCCCACTTTTATTCCTTTTATAAACTTCCCTTTAGCAACGACTAATCCGTCTGGAGCTCTATAGATAGTAATACCATTCAATTCTCCATTCACATAAAATGATTCTTCTAAAGCTACTCCACTTTCATCATTTTTTATATAAATACCTTCAAGAAGGCCATTTTTATAATTAGAAATTTCGGCAACTTTACCCGATTTAAAATTAATGGTTTTTGGTCCATCTAACTTCCCATTTTTATAATTTTCAGAAGTCATAATTACAGATGATCCCTTGTGGTAATAAATCCACAAACCTTCATATAACTTATTGAGAACCTTTCCTTCGCTTATTTTATTTTTATTGACATCATAAAATATTGTATAAGCCGAATTGTCTTTGGAGTTGAATTCCCTGGTTGCGATTAAATTAGATGCTTTTGTATTATCAAAAAATTTAAATAGGCCTACTTCTTTGCCATGATCAAAAGTACCTTCATATCTTGGGCGTTTGGTATCCTCAAAAACCCCTTTCCATAAACCAACTTTCTTAGCATTGGTGTCTAATTTATTACTATCTGTTTGTGAAAATATTGATATTGAAAAAATTAGAAATACTATTTTAAATAACTGTTTCATGCGTTTTTCTTTATTCTATAAAACTAATTCTTTTAATAAATATTATAAAAATAGTCTATTTATTAAAAAAAGCACTCTAAGAGTGCTTTAAAATTATTTCTTTTTTTGCTGGGCTTTTTGAGCCTCAGCTTGCTCCATAATTTCTTGCATTTTTCTTTGGAACTTACCCTGCTTTTTAGGCTCTTTCAATTTGTTCTCTTGAATTTGTGCATTAATTTTATCATTATCAACGATGTAATTCTTGATAACTAACATAATTCCAATTGTAATTAAATTGGATATAAAGTTATACAAACTCAGTCCTGCTCCATAAGTAT
>CANKLD010000023.1 GCA_947483095.1 Bacteroidota bacterium | reverse complement strand
TCTTTATCTTTTAATCTTAAATATCGGGAATAAATATCTGAAGGTACGTAAACGCCCGCCAAATGTCCAATATGAATTGGGCCATTCGTGTAAGGCAACGCTGCCGTTATGGTATATCTTTTAGGATTTTGCATCATAATTGGAATTTTGAAATCCTTGAAACTAGTCAAGAATAGATGCAAAAATAAGATATTTTATGATAGGGACAAGTAGCTAGATAATACCGAATTGCTTTTTTATTTTTTTATTAATTGCAATTAAGGAACTTCGATCCTATTTTGTATATTCGTGAATTAAACCAAAGCTATCAAACAAATGAAGTGGGAAGAATTATTATCACTAAAAAGACAAGGAGACACTTTTAAGCGCTTGCGCAAAGAACAAGACGACACCCGGCTGGGATTTGAAGTCGATTATGACCGAATTATTTTTTCATCGGCATTTCGAAGTTTGCAAGATAAAACACAAGTAATTCCGATGTCTAAAACCGATTTTGTTCACACAAGATTAACCCATAGCCTTGAAGTTTCAGTGGTAGGCCGTTCCATTGGACGATTAGTTGGAAAGAAAATAATTGAAAAATATCCGTATTTAAATGAAATTCATGGTTATGAAATGAACGATTTTGGGGCAATTGTAGCGGCAGCATCTTTGGCTCACGACATTGGGAATCCGCCTTTTGGTCATTCAGGAGAAAAAGCAATTGGCGAATATTTTTCCATTGGAAACGGTCAAAAACACAAAGCCAAATTATCTGATAAAGAATGGCAAGACCTAATTGATTTTGAAGGAAATGCCAATGGATTTTCAGTTTTAACCAGCTCTAGACCTGGAAATGATGGTGGCTTGCGAATTTCCTACGCTACTTTAGGGGCATATATGAAATACCCAAAAGAGAGTTTGCCTAAAAAACCAACCACAGCAATTGCTGATAAAAAATATGGTTTTTTTCAACCGGATGTGGCATTTTTTAAAGAAGTAGCTTCAGAATTAGGGATGATTCCAAATAAATCGGGAAAAGATGTCGGTTTTGAAAGACACCCTTTGGCGTATTTAGTAGAAGCAGCAGATGACATTTGTTACACTATTATTGACTTTGAAGACGGGATCAACCTAGGATTAGTTTCTGAAGATTATGCGTTGGAATACCTCATCAAACTCGTAAAAGACAGTATTGACACTAATAAATACAATACTTTAACTTCAAAAGAAGATCGAATTAGTTATTTGCGCGCGTTAGCAATTGGTAGTTTAATTAATGATGCGGTGAAAGTTTTTATAGAAAATGAAGATGCAATTCTAAAAGGTAAATTCCCATATGCGCTAACCGATAAAAGTAAATACAAAGCACAAATGGATGATATTATAAAATTGAGTGTGAAAAAAATATATAGAAGTCGCGAAGTTATTGAAAAAGAATTGACCGGTTATCAAATAATTAATACCCTTTTGGATAAATTTATTACTGCGTTCAATAATAATTATGAAGGTAAAGCCTCTAATTTTGATAGTTTGGTTTTACAATTACTCCCTGAAAAATTCCGTGTTGAGAAAGACAATTTATACGACAGGTTGCTTCACATTTGTCATTTTATCTCTCTTCTTACCGATGGAAATGCCTACATATTATTTAATACCATAAATGCGTCAAAAAGTTAAATTTGAACCGATTATAATGGAATTATTTGCAATAACAAATGATATTATTATATTTACAATCTTAAAAATTTCAAATTCATATTATGAAAAACAAACTACTTATTTCGATTTTATCAATTTTCTTTATTGTGTCGGGGTTTTCTCAGACAAAAACAGAAAAAGAATCTAAAGCATTATCAGCCACAATTGAAAAAAACAAAAAAACAAAGCCAAGTAAAAAGACACTTGGGTTAAGAAAAAAACTGGCTTATTACCAAAGTCATAGCCCATTTTCAAAAAATGCCTACCTATCTGAAGAAGAAGATGGAAAAAATGGGGTTCCGCCAAATAAATATTTTGAAAGTGAGTGGGAATTAACTATAAATCCTGTTTTAGGACGACCAACTACTGAAAATTTAGAGGTAATTAGAAAACAATTATTAGAAGAAAGACAACGTATTCTTGCTACTGGAAGAGTTCCTGGTGACGCGGTAGATAATGCATGGGTGGAAAGAGGGCCAACAAATGTGGGTGGAAGAACAAGAGCAATTATGTTTGACCCTAACGACCCAACGCGTGAAACTGTTTTTGCAGGTGGTGTTAGCGGTGGTTTATGGAAAAATACTGCTATTTCAAATTCAGGATCTACATGGACAAGAGTTAATATTTCTGATAACTTAAATGTTTCTTGCCTTGCTTACGATCCAAATAATACCAATGTTTTTTATGTTGGAACTGGAGAATCTTGGACTACTGGTGACGCTGGTGGAGACGGTGTTTGGAAATCAATAAACGGGGGTGCAACATGGTCAAAAGTTTTTGGAGGTGTTTCTGGTCCTTCGGTATTTACAACCGCAGCAAATTTAACAGTTAATAGTCCTACAAGTGTTGCAGGAACTTATCCTTGTATTCCTAATACTTCTTTTGGAGCGGCAATAACTACTCCAATTACAGCCAATGTAGTTTTAGTAAATGATGGGGTTTCTGCACCAACCTCACTTGGTTGTGGTGCTTCAGGAGTTGGGTCTCTTACAGGAAAAATAGCCTTGATTAGAAGAGGGAGTTGTCCTTTTTCTGATAAAATAAAATTTGCACAAGATGCCGGTGCAATAGCAGTTATAATGATGAATAATACTTCTGGCCCGCCAATTTCAATGGGGGGAACCGATGCTAATGCTCTTGCTACTACAATCCCTTCAATTATGATCACCATAACTGATGGGAATTTGATTGAAGCAGCATTAGCTATTGGAGTAGTTAACGTTACTTTAAATCCAAGTGCTGCAGGAGCTGTTTCAGGTAATATTGTTCCGGGAGCGCAACACATCAATAAAATTGCCATTAGAAATAACGCAGGGGTTTCTGAAGTATTTGTTGCTGTTGCAGATTCTTACTATCGTGATGCCAATGCTACAACCTACATGGGGGCAAACAATTATGGTGTTTACAAAACGAATAATGGGGGTACTTCTTGGACTTTGTTAAACCTTCCTCTCACTACGGCGGGCAACAAACATTGCCCTAACGATATAGAAATTGGAGCCGATAATAAAATTTGGGTAGCTACGAAAACTAGTTTTTCTCGTGGCGATGGCGGTGGAAAAGTATTTTGTTCTGCTGACGGTGGGGCAACATTCGCTGATAAATATACCGTTACTGCAAATGGTGGTGGAGCAAGAACAGAAATTGAAGCTTCGGCAACCAATCCTAACTTAATATACGTATTAGCTCAATTAAAACAGGCTTCAGCAACACAGGGAATTGAAGTTCAAATAATTAAAACTACCGATGGATTTGCAACTACTACAACCCCTGCATTGCCTACGGTAACTTTAAATCCTGCTGCAAGAACAGACACTTATGGATTTACGGGCGCTCAAGCTTGGTATGATTTAGTAATTGAAGCGGATCCTAGTAACGATCAAATAGTATGTGTTGGAGGAATTGACTTGTTTCGATCGGCAGATGGTGCTGAAACTTGGAATCAAATTTCAACATGGAATTCAGGCTCTTCAGTTCACTCTGACCACCATGCAATTACGTTCAAACCCGGTAATTCCAATACTGTGGTTTTTGGAACTGATGGAGGCGTTTATTATTGCGGAGATTTACCTACAGCTACAGCAAATTCTGGAATTACATCAAGAAATTCTGGGTTTAATGTAACTCAATTTTATGCTGTTGGTGTAGCGCCAACCTCTACCGTTAGCGGTTTAACAAATGATCATTTTGTAGCTGGTGCTCAAGATAATGGTACTCAATATTTCTCTGCGGTAACCGGAACTACTAATAGCAGTAGTAGAGTTCAAGGAGGAGACGGGGGAGTCAGTTTATTTGACCAAGGTTTCGATAAGTACATGATTACAAATTATGTTTGGAATCAAAGCATCTATTCTAGAACAACAACAGGTGGTTCAAAATTATTAAACAGTGAATCTACTGAAAATGGGGCATTTATTGCTCAAATGGCATTGGATTCCAGTAGAGATATTTTGTATGCAGATTATGGAAATTCAACTGCCGCTACCTACGGAATTAGACGTTATACGAACACTAATCCTGCTAACGCAACTGCTTCTGTAAAATCTACGATCACAAATGCTTTAATTACAACTTATGTAACCGCTTTAACTGTATCTAAATATACTACAAATGCTACTGTTTTATTAGCAGGTTTAAAAAATGGCAAACTGATCCGATCTGCAAATGCAAACACGACTGCGGTTGCCAGTGTAACATGGACAGATATTACAGGGCCTGAATTTATAGGAAGTATTTCTGATGTAGAATTTGGAGCATCTAATAATGATATTTTCGTTACTTTCCATAACTACAATGTGGTTAATATATGGTACAGTTCTGATGGAGGAAATACATGGGAAAACAAAGAAGGAAATCTTCCTGACATGCCGGTGAAGTGTATTTTACAAAACCCATTAAAACTTAATGAAGTAATAATTGGAACCGACCTTGGAGTTTGGTTTACTTCAACTTTCGACACCGCTTCTCCAGTATGGTTCCAATCATTTAACGGAATGAGCAACGTGAAAGTTACTGATTTAGATTTAAGAAATGATTATGCTGTATATGCTTCAACCTATGGAAGAGGTGTTTTCTCTGGATTGTTTACCAACGGAACATTGGCAAATGAAGATTTCTCCAACACAAAAGGAGTTTCAATTTCTCCAAATCCATCAAATGGAGTGTTTAACATCAGCATCAATCAATACTCAGGAAATGTAACTATTCAAGTAGTTGATTTAAATGGTAGAATAGTTTACTCTGCTAAAAATGAAATGTTTAATTCAGAAAAAGCAATTGATTTAAAATCGGTAGAATCTGGAATTTATGTGCTTAGAATTTCTGGAGATGACTTAAATTATTCTCAAAAAATAATCAAAAACTAGTTTTAAAATAGTTTGATAAAAAATCCAATCATGAAAATGGTTGGATTTTTTTTATGATAAAATTGAAATTATACTTTCCACATCTATTTTACAATAGTGATGCAATTCTTCAACCGTTCCCTGTTCAATGAATTCATCAGGAATCCCAAGATTTAGAACTGGGATTGAATAATTTTTTTGTGAGGCAAATTCTAAAATAGCACTTCCAAAACCGCCTTTAATTACGCCATCTTCAATGGTAATTATTTTTTCAAATTTTTTGAAAATAACATGCAACGTACTTTCATCTAGTGGTTTTACAAATGCAAAATCATAGTGTGCAATAGTTCCCGAATTCTTCATTTTGGCTAAAGCCAATACTACTTTATTCCCAATTGTACCATTGGATAAAACAGCAGTTGTAGTTCCTTCTTTTAGACAATTAGATTTCCCGATTTCAATTTTTTCATACGTTTTTTGCCAATCAACTATTTGACCGCGACCTCTAGGATAACGAATTGCAATTGGATGATTCAACCCAAATTGTGCGGTAAATAATATATTTCGAAGTGCCAATTCGTTCAATGGAGAAAACACAATCATATTTGGAATACAACGCAAATACACCAAATCAAAAACCCCGTGGTGCGTTGCACCATCTTCACCAACTAGACCTGCTCTGTCCAAACAGAAAATAACTGGAAGGTTTTGCAAAGCAACATCATGAATCACTTGATCGTAAGCGCGTTGCAAAAAAGTAGAATAAATATTGCAAAAAACAATCATTCCTTGGGTTGCCATTCCTGCTGCTAAAGTTACCGCGTGTTGTTCGGCGATTCCAACGTCGAAAGCGCGTTTTGGGAAGGCATCCATCATGAATTTTAAGGAACTTCCCGTTGGCATTGCGGGAGTAATCCCAATTATTTTTTCATTGGCTTTAGCCAAATCTAATAGCGTTAATCCAAAAACATCTTGGTATTTTGGAGGTAAATGTTGCTCGGATTTTGGAAGGATATCTCCCGTGATTTTATCAAATTTTCCTGGTGCGTGGTATTGCACTTGGTTTTCTTCGGCTTGTTGAAGTCCTTTCCCTTTTGTGGTAATAATATGAAGGAATTTAGGGCCTTTTATTTTTTGTAAGCGTTTTAATTCTTTGAGAACCGCAAAAATATCGTGCCCATCAATTGGGCCAGAATAATCAAAATTTAGGGATTTAATCATGTTGTTTCCCCTTGGATTTTTTCCTTCTTTTACGGCAGTTAAATAGTTTTTAAGAGCGCCAACACTTGGGTCAATCCCAATAGCATTATCATTCAGAATTACCAATAAATTAGCATCGGTAACTCCGGCGTGATTTAACCCTTCAAACGCCATCCCGGAAGCTATTGATGCATCGCCAATTACGGCAATATGTTGCTTGTTCAAATCGCCTTTCAAATTGGAGGCAATTGCCATTCCTAAAGCGGCAGATATTGAAGTGGAAGAATGACCCCCGCCAAAAGTATCGAAATTACTTTCGCTTCGTTTTGGAAAACCTGAAATCCCGTTCAGTTGTCGGTTGGTATGAAAATTCTCTCGTCTTCCCGTAAGAATTTTATGTCCGTAGGCTTGGTGACCCACATCCCAAACCAATAAATCATTGGGAGTATCAAAGATATAATGCAAAGCAATCGTTAGTTCTACAACACCCAAACTAGCGCCTAAATGCCCTTCTTTTACGGCTACAATATCAATAATAAAATCACGCAACTCTTGAGCCAATTGAGGAAGTTGTACTTCGTCAAGAAGTCTTAAATCGGATGGGGAATTGATATTTGAAAGTAAATTATTCGACATAATGCAAATGTACGATTTGAAATTGTATTTTTACAATCGATAAAAAGTTGTTTCACAAAGATTCACAAAAAAATAAAACGAAGATTCACAAAAAGTTAATAGCTTGTGTTTTAGTGCCCACTATTATGGAAAACCCTTTCAGTGACGATTATTTTATGAAAAAAGCTTTGCAAGAAGCGGAATTGGCTTTTGAAAAAGGCGAAATTCCTGTGGGCGCTTTGATTGTAGTTGATAATAAAATCATTGCGAGAACTCACAATCTCACTGAACTTTTGAATGATGTTACCGCTCATGCTGAGATGCAAGCCATTACTTCGGCGGCAAATTTCCTTGGCGGAAAATACTTAACGGGTTGCACGTTGTATGTTACTTTAGAACCTTGCCAAATGTGTGCTGGCGCTTTGTATTGGAGTCAGATTTCAAAAGTTGTATTTGGCGCAAGCGATGATAACCGTGGTTTTGAGAAAATGAGAACGCAATTGCATCCTAAAACAACTGTTGTTCGAGGGGTTTTGGCGGAGGAAGCTTCGGAATTGATGAAGCAATTTTTTGCTAATAAAAGAAAATAATGTATTTTTAAATTAACACAATTATTATTCTACTTTTACGTATATACTAAAGGACATTATTCAACTTATTTTAAAGAAATGGAAAACAAATTTAAATCAACAATTATTATTGGGGTTGCAATTATTATTACCGCTTTTATTCTGGGCCAATCCTTTAAAAAAAGGAATGAAAATCTTGATTCAATTTCTGTAATTGGACTTGGTTCCAAAGATTTTGTTTCGGATGAAATTTTATGGTCTGGTAGCTTTACCGCTACTAGTATGGATATAAAATCAGCATATAGTAAAATTATTTCTGATCAAAAAATAGTCTCTGATTACTTTATTGGAAAGGGATTTAAGTCAAATGAATTTTCTTTTGGAGCGGTCAATTTTCAAAAAAAATTCAGAGAAATTAAGGTTAGTAATTCAAGTGATGAATACATAAAAACGGAACAGGTTTTTGATGGTTACGAGGCGACTCAAAGCATTTCCTTTTCGGCAAAGAAAAATCCTGAACTTATGAAACGCATCGAAGAGGTTTCAAATAAAACATCTGAATTAATCAATTCTGGAATTGAGCTTACCTCAAATACTATACAATATACTTATTCAGATTTACCAAGTTTGAAACAGAGTTTAATTGAAAATGCAACAAAAGATGCAAGTCAACGAGCTAATAAAATAGTAAATACTGCGGATGGTGACTTGGGCAAACTTAAAGACGCAAGTATGGGAGTTTTTCAAATTACAGGTCAAGGATCCACTGAAGAAGATAGTTACGGAGGAAATAATGATCAATTTAGTAAAAATAAAACCGCTCGAATTACCGTTAGATTGCAATATGAATTGAAATAGGAATCGAACTCCCTAGCCCGGATAGAAGGGAAAATCCCGAGCTTTTTAGCGAGGATTTGGAATGATAGCCGGATTAGCTCCTAATTGCTTAGTAAAAACTAGCAATGACAACTTAATTGTGTTTCGCAAATACATAGGGAATACAAAAAAACCGCTACTCGATTGAATAGCGGTTTTTTATTTATTTTTCCTCTTTTATTAGATAAATATAAACTGGAAAGTGGTCGCTAAAACCTACCTCGTTTATGGTGTGCCTTAGTGGATATCCTTTGTATTGGCCGGTGGTTTGTATCATAAAAGGTTTGTTGTAAATTCCTGATTTCCAATATTTATAGGACGAATAGTCTTTTTTAATTAATGTTTCGGAAACCATTATTTGGTCGAAAATATCTCCGGCATCTCTATAAAAAAGGGAAGAATTCCCGTCAATTGCCATTTGCTCAAACGGATTGTAAACCCCGAATTGTTTCACTTCTTCCTTTTTTAATTTTGCTTCAATCCCCTCTTTTACGCTTTTATTGTAGGTGCCATCGTTTAAATCGCCCATAATTATTATTTTGGCAATTGGATTTATTTTATAAATTGAATCCATAATTTTTCTGTTTAATCTTCCAGCTGCTTCTCTAAAAGGGCTGCTCTTTTTTTCACCACCAGATCGTGAGGGCCAGTGATTTACAATGATATTTACCTCATCACCATCTAACATTCCGGTTACTAATAATACATCTCTTGTGTAAACTCGGTTGTCTATTGCCACTTCATTTTTATCGCTATCGGCTTTGTCTTCGGCGGTTTCGCCAGTATTTTTCTCTACAATTTTAGAATTGTTTCTATAAACAAGTAAAGGTATATTAACGGAACTTATAGGCTTAAAGTGCTTTTTTTGGTATAAAAGCGCCACATCAATTCCGCGTTTGTCAGGGGATTCATAATGCACTATTCCATAATCGTTTACGGCCAGTTTAGGTTGTTTTACTAAGTCTTCCAAAACACCTCTGTTTTCAATTTCTGAACCGCCAATTAATGTTGGAGAATTTGGATTTTCCCCTGTTCCAATTTCTGAAAGCACTCTTGCTAAATTTTCTAATTTCTTATTGTATTTTTCAGAGGTCCAGTTTTGCGCCCCATTTGGCAACCATTCTTCGTCAAAGTTTGGGTTGTTTATGGTGTCAAATAAGTTTTCTAAATTATAGAAAGCCACTGTATGAACAGAAAATTTCTTTTGCTGCGCATTGCTGCAAATAATTGTAAAAATCAGAAAAAGTAGCGTGATTTTATTTCTTAAGTTCATAGAATTTCAGTTTTAATATATCCTCGACTTTAATACAAAAGGGGTACAAATGTAAAATATTATTACAGATTAATACCATAACCATATTAAGAAATTAATAATTGATGATTATTGAGTCCCTTTTAAGAAATTCGCAACTGATTGTGAATACGCTAAAATTGAATCTTTTAAATCATTACACCATCAATTACGTTGTATTTAAATGTAAATAAATTAACAATTTTAACACAAACGATTACTATATTGAAATTTGTAACATTAATTCTTGTAAATTTGTAAGCCCTAAATTCTAAATAAATTAAAAAGCCGGGTTAATTTAAAAATACTATATGAAAAAACTCTTTATTAGTTCCTTATTTGTAATGCAAGTGTTTTTTGTTTTTGCTCAAAATATTTCTGGAATTTCCGGAAAGGTAGTAGATGCTAAAACTCAAAAACCATTACAAAATGCCATTGCCTCTATTCAAAATTCAAATTTAACTCAGCTCACCAATGGGGAAGGTAAATTTATTTTTGAAACTGTAGCAATTGGCAATCAATTGGTTCAAATTAAAATTACCGGTTATAAAGACCAATTACTTCCTGTTGAAATTGTAGCTGGAAAGATATTGGATTTAGGAACTATTATTTTAGAATCTGATATTACCGCTGAAAGACAATTAAGTTTAATTACTATTACCGATTCCGATTTGGGTGATGACAACAGTGGTTCTGAAAGCACTTCAAGTTTGCTTCAAGCATCAAGAGATGTGTTCCAACAATCGGCAGCTTTTAACTGGGGTCAGGCTCGTTTCAAAATGAGAGGTTTAGATAATGAATATGGGGTTACCATGATTAATGGGATTTCCATGAACAAAATCTATGACGGAAGACCTCAATATAGTAATTGGGGTGGGTTGAATGACGCTACTCGTAATCAAGAGTTTACCAATGGTTCTGCTCCGTCTGATTATACTTTTGGAGGAATTTTAGGAACTAATGAAATAAACACTAGAGCTTCTTTATACCGTCCAGGAAATAGAATTTCTTTTGGAGGAACGAATACTAATTATACTGGAAGAATTATGGGAACTGTCGCTTCTGGTATGAGAAGTGACGGATGGGCTTATACTATTTCTGCTTCCAGACGTTGGGCGCAAGAAGGGTATTTTCAGGGTACAAATTATAGTGCCAATTCCTTTTTTGCAACAGTTGAACGAAAAATTACTAAAAATAATAGCTTAAATTTTACTGCTATTTTCGGACAAAATAGTAGAGCTAAAAATTCGCCAAATACACAAGAGGTAACTAATCTTGGTGGTGAAAAATACAATTCTTACTGGGGTTGGCAAAATGGAGAAAAAAGAAATTCTAGAATAAAAACGGTTGAAGAACCATTGTTTATATTAAGTAATTATTGGAAACTATCTTCAAAAACCAATTTGAATATCAATGTTTCTTATCAAACAGGAAAAATTGGAAATAGTAGAATTGACTTTCAAGGAGCAAACAATCCTGATCCTACCTATTACAGAAATTTACCTAGTTATTATTCTTCATTATTTGAAAATGACCCTGCTGCAGTAACGCTTCAAAATCCAGCTGCGTATCTTCCGGGTGGTTTGGGAGGTATAAGTTTATACAATCCTAATGATCCAACTAACCCTGCATATATTGGATCTCTAAATGCCAACTTTTTCACTAATAAACAAATAGATTGGACGTCAATGTATCGTGCCAATTCTATTAGCGGAACTAGTAAATACGTTCTATTTGAAGACCGTACCGATGACACTCAGATGGTTGCAAATTCAATATTAAGCTCTCAGCTTTCAGATAATATAATATTAAATGCAGGAGGAAGTTTTACTAAATTGAAATCGCATAATTTTAAAAACATGCTTGATTTATTAGGAGGTATTGGTTTCAACGACTTAAATTTATTTGGCGTTGGTGACCAACAACAATCTGATTTGAACAATCCAAATAGAGTGGTTGGAAAAGGAGATATTTATGGTTACAATTATAATTTGCATACCACTAAAATTGATGCCTTTACCCAATTCAAATTTGTTTACAAAAAAGTTGACTTTTATTTAGCCCAATCTTTCTCTCGTTCGGAATATGAAAGAGAAGGTTTATTTAAAAATGGCTACTACGCTTCCAATTCTTATGGCTATAGCTCGAAAAAAGTATTTGATAATTTTGGATTTAAAGGAGGTTTAACCTACAAAATTTCAGGACGTCAATACGTTAACTTCAATGGTGTTTACATGTCAAAAGCGCCAAGTTTAAGAAATGTATTTAATAATGCCAGAGTTGCTAATAATGTAACTGACGGGGTTTCAAATGAAACTGTTTCTAGTGCCGATGCGAGTTATATCATTTCTGCTCCAAAATTAAAATTGCGATTGACGGCTTTTTATTCTAAAATTCAAAATCAAACCGAAACTTCCTTCTTTTTTGGAGACGGTGCAGGAATTGATGATCCGGCAACTGATGCAAATGAAAGCAATGTCTTTGTAGCAGAAACCGTTACTAATATAGATAAGAGAAACGCAGGGATTGAATTTGGCGCTGAATATCCTATTACTTCAACTATTAAAATTACGACTAGCATTGCTTATGGCGACTATATTTTTGACAGCAATCCAAATGTAAAAGTAAGTTCAGATGCTGCCGCAACTGTTGATAATCCTATGCCATTAAATGATTATGGACAGTCTAAATTGAAAAATTACAAACAATCAGGTATGCCGCAAGCAGCTGCTTCCTTTGGAGTTGAATATAGAGATCCTAAATTCTGGTGGGTTGGCGCTAATATAAACTACCTTGCTAATAACTATATTGATGTTGCCCCAATTACAAGAACTGATCGCTTTTTTACGGATCCGCTTGGGGTTAATAACAATCCATTCCCTGAGGCCACACAAGCTAGAGCAAACGAATTGCTAAAGCAAGAAAAATTTGATAATTTTGCTTTATTAAATTTAGTTGGTGGAAAATCTTGGAAAGTTGGAGATAACACCTTTGGATTCTTTGCAAGTGTTAATAATGTTATGGACATTGTATACAAAACAGGGGGATTTGAGCAAGCAAGAAACTCCAACTACCGACAATTAAACCAAGACGTTTCAAGTGGAACTCCGGCATTTGCCCCTAGATATTTTTACGGTTTCGGAAGAACCTATTTCTTAAATTTATACCTCAATTTCTAATAAAAATAAATAACAAAAATATGAAATCAATAATTTTAAAATCAGTATTTTTTAGTATCCTTTCTGCAGGATTGTTTACTAGTTGTGTAAAAGATGAGTTTGGAACACCTACCCTAGGGGACTGTTCAGAAACCTCATTAGTGAAAAACAGAGAAGTTTCTCAAATTTCTGCTGGAGCAGTTGTCGCGGTTCATTCTAGCATTGTGCCTGGTGTTTCTGATGTAATTGAAGCTTATGTTACCTCTAGCGATATTGGAGGTAATTTCTTCAAATCAATTTCTTTTCAAACATTAGATGGAACAAAAGCTTTTAGTGTTCCTGTTGATGCCTCTTCTACCTTTATTAATTTCGAGCCAGGAAGAAAAGTTCTAATTAAAATGGATGGTTTATATAAAGATGTAAAATACGATGGGATGAGAATTGGTGGACTTTATGCCAACTCTTCTGGGGGTGCTGAAGTAGGAAGAATGTCAGAAACTGATTTCAGAGCTTCGGTAAATAGAACTTGTACTGCTGTAAATGAAGATCAATTAGTTCAACGAGTAACTATTGACCAAGCAGTAAGTGGTGGAGCCTATTTAAATAAATTAATTGAACTTGACAGAGTTCAATTTGTGAACAATGATGTTGTTGCCAACAGTACTTATTATGATCCAAGCCCATCCAATCCAAATACTATTGGTGGAGCTACCAACAGAAGAATTCAAGATTTTAACGGTAGTTCAGTAATTTTTAGAACTAGCGGTTATTCTAATTTTGCTTCAAAAGCAGTCGCTTCAGGAAGTGGAAAAATTAGAGGAATTATGACAAAATACAATACTGATTATCAATTTATGGTACGAACTGAAGCCGATATCAAATTAACAGCGCCAAGATTTTCTCCATTGTTAAATGAAACTTTTGATGGTGGTATCGCTTCTTGGACTGCTTTTAGTGTGACTGGGGCTGAAGTATGGGCACACAGTACAATTTATGGAAATCCAGGGTCAATGGCTAAAATGTCTGGTTATGCAACTGCTAATAGAGCTAACGAAGATTGGTTGATTTCTCCAGTTCAAAATTTATCTACATTAACAACCGCTACTTTGTCTTTTGATAATGCCTATAAATTTACAGGAGATCCTATTGTAGTTTTAGTGTCTAAAAACTATTCTGGAACTGGAAATCCATATGCTGCAGGGGTGACTTGGACTACCTTAACAGGGGCAGCACTTTCTGCTGGTAATTATGTTTGGACTAATTCAGGAAATCTATCATTAAGTTCTTTCGTTGGTGCTGGAAATAGCACTGTTTATGTGGCGTTTAAATATACCTCGTCAACTACGGCTGCTTCTACTTGGGAAATTGATAATGTGAAAATTTTAGGAAACTAGCCCTATAGTATTATATAAAAAGAGTTGCATTGATGTAGCTCTTTTTAAAAATAAAAATCCCACTCGAAAGAATGGGATTTTTTTATTATATAGATTTCGCTTTATTCTGGATCGTTCATTTTGAATGTATCCATAAAAGCAGTAGTATAATTTCCCGCTACATATTGCTCTTCATCCATTAATTGACGGTGAAAAGGAATGGTGGTTTTAACGCCTTCAATTACAAATTCATCCAAAGCACGTTTCATCTTATTTATCGCTTCTTGACGCGTTTGAGCAGTGGTAATTAATTTAGCAATCATAGAGTCATAATTTGGGGGAATCGTGTAACCCGCATAAACGTGCGTATCTAACCGAACGCCGTGTCCTCCTGGCGCATGAAGAGTAGTGATTTTTCCTGGTGAAGGGCGGAAATCATTGTACGGATCTTCCGCATTAATTCTACATTCAATAGCGTGCAATTGGGGTAAATAGTTTTTCCCAGAAATTGGAATTCCTGCAGCTACCATTATTTGTTCACGGATCAAGTCGTAATCTACCACTTGCTCTGTAATTGGGTGCTCCACTTGAATTCGTGTGTTCATTTCCATGAAATAGAAGTTTCTATGTTTGTCCACTAAAAATTCTACCGTTCCTGCTCCTTCATATTTAATGTATTCGGCAGCTTTAACCGCCGCTTCGCCCATTCTGGTTCTTAATTCATCGGTCATAAATGGCGACGGAGTTTCCTCGGTCAATTTTTGGTGACGACGTTGAACCGAACAATCTCTTTCTGATAAATGACAAGCTTTTCCATAGGCATCACCCACCACTTGAATTTCGATATGGCGTGGTTCTTCGATTAATTTTTCAAGATACATGCCGTCATTTCCAAAAGCCGCAGCCGACTCTTGACGAGCGCCTTCCCATGCTTTTAATAAATCTTCGGCTTTCCAAACGGCACGCATTCCTTTGCCTCCTCCACCAGCGGTAGCTTTTAGCATTACAGGATAGCCCATTTCTAAAGATAATTTTTGGGCTTCTTCAAAAGAATCTAAAATCCCTACAGAACCTGGCACACAAGGAACTCCGGCTTCAATCATTGTTGATTTTGCGGAAGCTTTATCACCCATTCTATCAATCATTTCTGGGGAAGCACCAATAAATTTGATGCCGTGTTCTTGACAAATTTTTGAAAACTTAGCATTTTCAGAAAGAAATCCATAACCAGGATGAATGGCATCAGCATTTGTAATTTCTGCTGCTGCAATAATATTCGACATCTTTAAATAAGAAAGATTACTTGGCGGTGGTCCAATGCAAACGGCTTCATCAGCAAATTTCACGTGAAGACTTTCCGCATCAGCAGTTGAATAAACCGCTACTGTTTTGATTCCCATTTCTCTACAGGTTCTAATGACACGAAGTGCTATTTCTCCCCTGTTTGCAATTAATATTTTTTTAAACATCATTCTTAATTTGAAAATTATACAATTTGAAAATTTGAAAATTAGTTAAGTGGTGAAATCACCTCTTCGCTTCTTCAAATTAAGAAGGATCAACTATAAATAACGGTTGGTCAAATTCTACTGGTGACATATCGTCAACTAAAATTTTAACAATTTTACCTGATACTTCAGATTCAATTTCGTTAAATAATTTCATCGCCTCAATAACACATACTACATCCCCTTTTGAAATAGTGCTTCCTACTTCAACAAACATAGGCTTGTCTGGTGATGGTTTTCTATAGAAGGTTCCAATCATTGGCGATTTTACGGTAATGTAGTTTGCGTTTTCTGCAACTGGTGCAGCGGCAACTGGTGCTGCAGCAACTGGTGCTGGGGCAGCTTGAGGAGCAGCTTGTGCAACCGGCGCTTGTTGTAAATAGGTAATTTCCGGAGTAGTTCCTTCAAGCGTAGTTTTGATGGTGATTTTTACATCATCCATTTCTAGTTTTACTTCTGCAACTCCCGAATTGGAAACAAACTTGATCAGGTTTTGAATTTCTTTTAAATCCATAATATTAATTTTAGGTTAGTTTACTCTCTGTTGT
>CANKLD010000022.1 GCA_947483095.1 Bacteroidota bacterium | reverse complement strand
TACTTTTAAAGCTTTTGACACCTTACAGAAAATTAGCATTGACAATGATAAAAAGGATATGCTTAGAACTTTTGGTGAAAATTTAATGGGGCGAAAAGTATAATTTTAATGAGTTCAAAAACATTTATTGCACCAATAAATTCAGATTTATTGCTGATTGAAGCATCAAAAGATAATTTATATTTAAAATTAGTAGAGCAAATCAACAAAGATTTCAATTTAGCTAATGAACCAATTGATTTCCCAATGTCAATTTCAGCCGAAGAATTGAAAGGGGAATTACACGAAAAAATCTACCGATTGATACAATATAAATTTGCAGAATACCTCAATTTGCTTTATATAATTGATGTTCCTGAAGATCAAATTAAAAAATTAGACGGCTCAGATTTAGTAATTTTATCCGAGCAAGTATCTTTTTTGATATTAAAAAGAGAATGGATGAAAGTGTGGTTTCGAAATAATTATTAGTAAACAACAATCCGTTTAACTTAGGAAGTTATTTAATTAGCTAATAAATTATTTACTTTTTAATTTAAAATTAAGAGTTTTCCCCTTTTTTTCCCAAGTACCTGAGAAATCTTCAAGCATATTTTCATCAAATTGCCCATCAAATGTTTCATCACCATCATTTGTATGTGCGATTAAATAAATCATTCCGACCCCACTACAACTGCCTTGTATAGGGATTTTAACTTTTTGAGATTCGTAAAAATAATAACCTGAAATTGGAATGTTAAGAGATCCAGTTCCAGACGAATTTGTCCCCTCTCCATATTTAATATAAGCTTTAATGGGATATTTACTTAATGTACCTACATAGTTCCATTTAAGACTAGCATTTTTGGTGTTGGTTTTTTTGGATTTTGGATTTAAAGATGGATAAATAGATTGCGAGAATATATTCAAACTTGTAAAAAATAATAATCCAAAAACTAATGTTTTAAACACGTTTCTCATTTTTTTATTTTAATAATTAGTAGTCTAAAACAATCCGTTTAATTCCGCGTCTATTTTATTAATTATCAACCCTAAATCTTCAGGATTATTCACAAAATCGATATTATCAACGTCAATAATTACTAATTTTCCTTTAGTATAGGAAGAAACCCAAGCTTCGTATCTTTCGTTTAAACGATTTAAATAATCAATAGAAATTGAATTTTCATATTCGCGACCGCGCTTGTGAATTTGTGAAACTAAATTAGGAATAGAACTTCTCAAATAAATAAGCACATCAGGTGGAGCGACTAGCCCTTCCATTAAATCAAAAAGAGAGCTGTAATTTTGAAAATCTCTATTGGTCATCAACCCCATAGCGTGAAGGTTGGGAGCAAAAATATGAGCGTCTTCATAGATGGTTCTATCTTGAATAATTTTTTTACCGCTTTCACGAATTTGAAGCACCTGTCTGAAACGACTATTTAAGAAATAGATTTGTAGATTGAACGACCAGCGTTCCATTTGATGGTAAAAATCATCTAAATAAGGGTTGTCAACTACGTCTTCAAAATGAGGGTCCCACTTGAAATGCTTTGCTAACAAGCGAGTTAATGATGTTTTTCCCGCTCCTATATTTCCTGCTATAGCTATGTGCATTACGGTAATAGTATTTTATAATTCTTAATTTGTCGATTGGTAAAAATAGATAAAATTTGGTCTTTGTAAGTAAAAAAGTCAAAGCTTTTATTAACATTTTGCACTTCTTGAGTTTTATTTGATTTAAAATTTAGAAAATACAAGCTTTCTCCTTTTGAATATACTATCAAATGGGAATTTATTAGTTGGATTTTATCAAAATCGGGCACTTGTCCAATCAATTTAATTTCTCCAAATAAATTACAAGAATACCAGTTTAAATCAGAATCGATCCATTGAAAATTATTAAAATCGGATTCATAATGCTTGAAATTTCCTGGGAAAGCAGTTGTTATAAATTTAAAATCTTCATTGGAACAATTGACAAGGCCTATTTTTTGAGAAGTAGTATCATAAAACCATAGTTTATTTTGAGCGGCTATCCCAATAGCACTTGCAATTATTGAGTTTTTATTATTTAAAAATGATATTTTTTGGATTTCATTTAATTGATTATCCAATAGAACTACGGAATTAAAACCTTCAAAGAAAACCCCAATTTTTAGTGGATTTTGAGCATCAATTTTTACTATTTTCCCTAAAGCAAGGTTTTTGTATTGCCAAATGTGATTTCCATTTTTCTTAAATAAAACGCCGTTTTCTTCATAATAGTAATTGGATAAAACATCAACAGCTAAAAACCGATTTGCTAAAATGGGTTCAGTTGACAATAAATTCGCCGAAGTGTTTTGCCCTTGACATTGCAAAATCACTAAGACAAACAAGATAACTATTTGAATAAATTGTTTCATTAAACGCTAAATTACGGTTTTAGTTTTTAGATATTTTATTTTAACATAAAATTTGTAACATTAAACATTCTAATTCTTCATATTTGCATGTTAAAAAATCCTATTCTAATAATTTAATTGGTGTAAAAAATTTAATTTAAATATATAAAAAACTCAATTTATGTTAAGAAAAACAATATTATCACTTGTATTTAGTGCAATAGCATTTACACAAGTTCATGCGCAAGATTTTCAAGGAATGGCCGTATATGAGTCAAAAACAAGTACTTCTGATTTCAAAACCAGAATGGAAGGAAACAAAGAAATGACTCCAGACATGCAAAAAATGATTGAAGATAGAATGAAAAAAATGTTTGAAAAAACATTCATATTAAATTTCTCAAAAACAACTTCAATTTATAAAGAAGAAGAAAAATTAGACGCTCCAGGTCAAGGCGGTCAAGGCGGTGGAATGAGATGGATGAGCTCGATGACGGGCGGTGGCGGAACCAATTTTAAAAACGTGAAGCAAAAAATCTATGCTGTGGATAAAGAGTTTATGGGAAAAGAATTTTTAGTTAAAGATTCTTTGCCCAATTATGCATGGAAATTAGAAGGCGAAACCAAATTAATTGGAGGTTACACTTGTTTTAAAGCGACTACAGTTCGACCAGTTAGTCAAACCGATTTTAGAAATTTCAGACCAAAAAAGGAAGAAAAGAAAAAAGAAGAAGCGAAAGACGAAGCCAAGAAACCTGAGGGAGAAGCTAAGAAAACGAACTTTATGGACGACTTTGAATTACCAAAAGAAGTCACTATTACTGCCTGGTACACTCCTGAAATTCCAATAAGTCAAGGACCAGAAAATTACTGGGGATTACCAGGATTAATTTTAGAAGTTAGCGATGGTAAAACGGTTGTTTTGTGTTCTAAAATTGTAATGAATGCTAAAGAAAAAGTAGAAATAAAATCTCCAACAAAGGGGAAAGTAATTTCTCAAAAAGAATACGATGAAACCGTAACTAAGAAAATGGAAGAGTTCAGACAAATGAACCAAGGAAGAGGCGGGAATGGCGGAATGCAAATTAGAATGGGGCGTTAATTCACAAATTAAAATTCACAAATCAATTAAAAGGTAATGAAAAAATCCCTCCTACTATTATTATTAATTTCTTCAGTTTCATTTTCACAATCTGTAAAATTTGAGGGCTTTATTCAAGATGTTGGAAAATCACCTTTGGAAATGGCGAATGTAATGGCGGTTAACACCGTTACTAAAGCCATGGATTCCTATGCAATTACAAATGACAAAGGGAAATATTTATTGAATTTGAAACCGAATTCCAGTTATTCCATAAAAGTAAGTTATTTAGGAATGCAAACCAAAGAGCTTTTTATTTCTACTTTCACTTTAAACATGAATCAAAATATTACTTTGGAATCGGGAGGAATTGAGCTTGAAGGAGTTGAAATTGTTCGTGAAATGCCAGTTTCTATTAAAGGAGATACTATAGTTTACAATGCCGACTCCTTTAAATCAGGAACCGAAAGAAAATTAGAAGACGTATTAAAAAAATTACCAGGAGTAGAAGTAAATGCTGATGGTGAAATAGAAGTGGAAGGAAAAAAAGTGACCAAATTAATGGTGGAAGGAAAAGACTTTTTCGACGGAGATACTAAATTAGGTGTAAAAAATATTCCAGCCGATGCCATTGACAAAATCCAAGTTTTAAGAAATTTCAACGATGTTTCTGCTTTAAAAGGTTTGGAAAATGGCGATGAAAACATTGCGATGAACATCAAACTCAAGAAAGGGAAAAAGAATTTCTGGTTCGGAGATATTAATGCTGGCGGAGGAAAGGAAAATCAAAACACTCGATATATTGCCAATCCAAAGCTTTTTTATTACAGTCCAAAATACAGTGTGAACTTTATTGCCAATTATAATAATATAGGAGAACTTCCTTTCACCGTTCAAGATTATTTCAAATTCACAGGTGGATTTAGAAACATGATGAAAAAAGGAGGGACCAACTTCAATTTATCATCCAATGATTTAGGGATTTCTTTGCTAAGAAATAACAGGGCTAAGGAAATTGAAACCAAATTTGGCGCAACTAATTTTTCTTATAATGTTACCAAAGCTTGGAGTTTAAGTGGATTTGCAATTGTTTCTTCAACACTTACCGATCTAGAAACCGCTTCTCAAAACAATAGAACCGATCAAATAAGTACTTTGGGAACGGTAAATACTACACAAAAAACGAATGAAGCAGCGAACCAAATAAGTAGCTTGGGGCTTTTTAAATTAAGCTCTAGCTATAAACCGAATTCCAACCTTCAATTTGATTATGATGCGCTACTAAAAAATTCAAAACAAGACGAGAACAATAGTTTATTTACTCGATCATTTGCAACAGCAACAAACGGAACGCCACCCGCTATTCCCGACCAAGATATTGCTTCTTTCAAGCAGCAAGATCCGGTTACTTTAACTCAGAATTTGAGTTTGTATTATACTAAAAGCGATAAAAGTGTTTACGATGTAGAGATCCAACATTTATATCAAGATGAAGACCCATTTTATAATGCCAATTTAGGACAGAATCCATTTCCAATTTTAGGATTGCAAGCTGCAAATAGATATAACATCAATCAAACCCGATTTATTAAAACCAATAAATTGGACGCAAAGGTGGATTATTATTATATGGTTACTCCAAAAAGCAATATTAATTTTACATTTGGAAACACCTACTCCTTGCAAAATTTCAATTCGCACATTTTCCAAATTTTGGATAATGGAACCACAAACGACTTGAATACTGCGGATAAAAATAACGATGTTTCGTACTTTTTTAATGATGCCTTTTTAGGACTACATTATAAATTTATTACTGGTAAATTTACTTTTAATCCAGGGTTTTCTGCACATTACTACAAAATGTATAATGAGCAATTAGGAACCAAAGTGAACGATAATTTTTACCGAGTTTTACCCGACGTATATGCTTTGTATCAAATTAAAAAAGCCGAAACTTTAACTTATAATTACTCAATAAATACTGATTTTACAGATATTAATAGGTTTACTTCCGGCTATACATTCACGAACTATAACTCTTTATTTCGAGGGAATAGATATTTAGAAAACGCAATGTCTGAAAGGCATTCTTTACGTTATTTTAAATACAACATGTTCAATTTTGAGAACGTTTCTGCCAATATAAATTACACAAAACGATTGAATGCGATTAAATCAAGTGCTTTTTTTACAGGGATTAATCAAGTTTCTTCTTCTATAAATTCAAATTTTGCCGATGAAACTCTTTCTGGAAATGCCAACTACGGTAGGTCATTTGCTAAAAATTATAAAGCCTCTTTTAATTTATCGGCGAACCGTTCTATATTTAATAATATTCAAAACGGGCTTTTTGTAAAAACAGAATCATTAACTCAAAATTACACCCTAAAAGTAGCTACCAATTATAAAGATTTACCCAACTTGGAATTAGGATATTCTCGAACTATAAACGACTATGTAGGAACTAAGTTTTACACAGATACCCCTTCTGCTAAATTGGATTATTTCTTTTTACAGAGTTTCTCTTTTGTTTCAGAATATGAGTATTATCATTATACCAATAACAACAAAACGGTTAATAATGAATACGATTTTTTAAGCGCAAGTTTGATTTATCAAAAAACGAAAGCCAGTAAATTAGAATATAAAATTGCCGCTACCAATCTGTTAAATACAAATACGTTAAACGACGATAATTTCACGCAATTTTCTACAAGAACTTCACAATACACGATTCAACCGAGGTATATCATTTTTAGTTTGAAATATAATTTATAACGATTTTAACCTCGATATAAATTATACAAAATTGCTTCTTTGCAACAATTTGACTACTTTTGGTGCAACATAAAAAAGGTATTATGAGCATTGCTAAACACAATTGGACAAAAGACGAAATTATCGCGATATACAACAAACCTATGATGGATTTGCTTTTTGAAGCAGCTTCAATTCATAGAAAAGCACACGATCCAAACGTAGTTCAAGTTTCTACCTTGTTATCCATAAAAACAGGTGGGTGTCCAGAAGATTGTGGTTATTGCCCTCAAGCAGCTCGTTATCATACCGAAATTGAAGGCAACGATTTAATGTCGGTGAGCCAAGTAAAAGCCCAAGCTTTAAGAGCAAAATCAAGTGGCTCTTCCCGAGTTTGTATGGGAGCAGCATGGAGAAATGTGAAAGACGGACCTGAATTTGACCAAGTTTTAGAAATGGTTCGTACCATCAATAAATTGGATATGGAAGTATGTTGCACGTTGGGAATGATCACTGAAAATCAAGCCCATCGTTTAGCAGAAGCAGGTTTATATGCTTACAATCACAACCTAGATACCTCAGAAGAATACTATAAAGAAGTTATTTCTACACGCGGTTTTGAAGACCGTTTGCAAACTATAGAAAATGTTCGTAAAACCAATGTTACTGTTTGTAGTGGCGGAATCATTGGAATGGGAGAATCTATTGAAGATCGTGCAGGAATGTTAGTTGCCCTTTCTACTTTAAATCCGCAACCAGAATCGGTGCCTATAAATGCTTTAGTTGCCGTTGAAGGAACGCCAATGGAAGAAGAAAAACCGGTTGAAATTTGGGAAATGATCCGAATGGTAGCTACCACAAGAATTGTAATGCCTGAAACTCAAGTGCGTCTTTCCGCTGGCAGAATGAACATGAGCCGTGAGGGTCAAGCGATGTGTTTCTTTGCTGGCGCCAATTCTATTTTTGCTGGCGATAAATTATTAACGACTCCAAATCCAGATGTAAATGAAGACATGAAAATGTTTGAAACATTAGGATTAATTCCTCAGAAACCATTTGTTAAAGTTTCTCAACCTACCACCGTTGAAGCGGAAGATTCTCAATATGAATCATTAGGTGAAAAGCCAAAATGGTCAAGACCAGGACATAAAATCGAAAAGAATTTAGAGGCCTCAGGGAAAACAAATGCCTAGTTTTTTGTTTCTATTCTCAATAGAAAATTAATTGATTTTGGAAAATAATTCTCATAAAACCTATTCCATTCAGGAAGCCCAATCCAAGCTAGAGAATTACTGTGCCTATCAAGAGCGTTGTCACAAAGAAGTGGTCGAAAAACTTCGAGGAATGAACATGATTCCCCAAGTTATCGATTTGATAATAGTGCACCTTATGGATCAAAATTTTCTAAACGAAGAGCGTTTTGCCTGCAGTTTTGCAAGAGGAAAACACCGAATTAAATATTGGGGAACTATTAGAATTGTAAACGAATTGAAGTTCCGAAATATCTCTTCTTATAATATTAAAACGGCACTTAATGAAATATCAGAAGAAGAATATTATACTAATTTTCATGCAATTGCCGATCGCCATTGGCAGACGATGAAAGAGAGTAATAGTTTTAAAAAGCGTAAAAAATTCTGTGATTTCTTACTCCGAAAGGGATTTGAAAGTAATATAGTTTATGAAAAAGTAAAGGACTTGGAAGGGAAGTTATAAATTATGAGTTATAAGTTATAAGTTTTGAATTATTGAAAACGACTCAACTTTAAGACTTTCGACTAATTTCAAGTCTATTATCTCTTTTGTCTTTTTATTAACCACAAAGTGCGCAAAGATTTACGCAAAGTTCACAAGGAAAATAAATCATCAATCGTTAGAAATGGTTCTACTTTATAACTTTCGTTTTTATAACTTTCGACATTTTTATATGAACTTATATGCCTTATATGGTAAAAAATCCACAAACACACTATAAACTCAACAAAACACTCACTGCATTTCCACCAAAACCAACGGCATTTACCAGTATTTTTTTCAAGGATTTCTTTTGGGTTTTTGCTTCCGCAAATGGAACTCCGATAAACATTTGATTTTGTAACATCAAAACGGCCATTTCAACACTCAACATTCCAGATGCTCCAAAGGTGTGACCGATTTTCCATTTATTGGTGGTTAATAAAGGAAGTTGGTCTCCAAATATTTTTTGAATCGCTTTGTATTCTGATAAGTCCCCTTTAATTGTTCCCGGAGCATGCATTACAATGACGTCAACTTCTGATAAATTCGTATTTTCTAAAGCCATTTTCATCGATTTTTGAAAGCAAGTCGCTTCAGCAGAAACAGAAACATTGTGTTCTAAAATTTCAGTTGCATATCCAATTCCTTCAATAACTGCTATAGTATTTTCACTTCTTCCGATTTCAAGACAACAAACGGCAGCACCTTCACCCAACACTAGGGAATTTTGTTTTTTATTTAAGTCCATTGCACGAGAAGGAAACGCGTCATTGTTTTTAGAATATATTTTTAGCGCTCGCATTTGAGCAATCGTAAAATCGGTTAAAGGAGCTTCGCTTCCACCAACCAAAAATTTATCAGCCATACCTGATTTTAGCCAAGCAATGCCGTTTAATAGGGCGTGTAAAGCCGTTGAACAGGTTATAGAATGCGAAATTTCAGGCCCCTGACTTTGTAAATCATGAGAAACCCAAGAAGAGATATTTCCAAGCGTAGTAGTTGGCGACGCCAAAGTTTCTACTTTCCCAGATTGGATGAAATCCAAGTGGTGTTTTTCAAATAATTCAGTTGCACCACGAGAAGAACCAATGTTAATTCCGAAAGTATCTCCAGTTTTCCATCCTGCATCAATTGTTGCTTTTCGGGAGGCAGCTATTGCAAATAAAACAGAATTGTCTAACGCGTTGTATTTTTGATCTGAATTTTTTAGTGCTTCAATTTCCTGTTTTGAAGCTACATCTAATGGTGCCACAAATGCATTTTGAGTGTCAAAAGAAATTGTTTCAAAACAATGATCATTGGATTGGTAGTTATTCCAAATCGCGTCTTGATTGTTTCCTAATGCAGAAATGGAAGCGATGGCGGTAATAGAAATTGTTGTTGGCAAAGGATTTTTTAATTATAAATTATGAAAACTTAACCGCAAAGGTCGCAAAGTTTTTCGCAAAGATCGAAAATAAAAACATCTATTATCTTTTAGTCTATTATCTCTTCATCTTCTTTAACAGCAAAGTTTGCAAAGAAAGGGATCTTTATATTAAATTATTTCAAGTGCTTTTTCAACCACGGTATAAATTTTTTGAAGCTGGTCGTTCTCAATAATATAAGGCGGTAAAATATAGATAACGTTTCCAACTGGCCTCAAAATTATCCCATTCTCGATGAAAAAATCATAGAGTTTGTTTCGCAAAGTTCCGTAATAACTCGCATGTGATTCGGTTTTTATTTCTAATGCAAAAATAACTCCTAAAACTCTCGTTGTAGCAACTTTAGGATGATTTTTAATGTGTTTTTCAAAGGCCAAATGACTTTGGTTTACCCTAATAATATTGGTTTGCATTTCATTAGTTTGTAACAATTCCAAACTTGCCAATGCCGCTGCGCAACCGGTTGGATTTGCAGTAAACGTATGTCCGTGAAACAAAGCTTTATTGATATCATCACTATAAAAAGCTTCGAATAATTCTTGGGTGAATGTAGTAATTGCCATTGGAATCGTTCCGCCCGTTAACGCTTTCGACAAACACATCATATCGGGTTGGGCAACTAAATAATCGCAAGCAAACGTTTTTCCAGTTTTACCAAAGCCAGTCATAACTTCGTCGGCAATGGTTAAAATGCCATTTTCGTTGCAAATTCCGATTAATATATCAAGTTCTTCCGGTTCATACATCACCATTCCAGCTGCGCCTAAAACCAAAGGTTCAAAAATAAATGCGGCACAATTATTGTTTTTTATGGCTTGGGCCAATGCTTGAAAACTGCTTTCTTCCTCACCTTTTACGGGAACAGGAATCCGAACCACATCAATAAACATCCCTTCAAAAGCTTGGGTGTAAAACGAAATTCCACTTGCGGCCATTGCGGCAAAAGTATCACCGTGAAAGGCATTTTCGAAAGCAATTAAGGTCGTTTTCTTTTCTCCTTTATTGAAAAAATATTGAAAAGCGACTTTTATTGCCACTTCAACTGCGGTTGATCCATTATCGGAAAAGAAAATTTTATTTTGATTTTTCGGCAAGATTTTCATTAGCTTTTCAGATAAAACAACTGCTGGTTCATGAGTAAATCCTCCAAATAAAACATGTTCCAAGGTGGTTAATTGCTTGTAGATTGCGTCGGCAATAAACGTGTTGGAATGCCCAAACGGATTAACCCACCAAGATGCAATGGCATCAATATATTCTTTATTGGAATCATCCCAAAGCAAAGCTCCTTCGCCTTTTACAATTGCAATTGGCGGTTTTGAAGTTTTGTGTTGCGTATAAGGATGCCAAAGATATTGACGGTCTCTTTCGGTTAAATCCATTTAATTGTTTTATTTATTATTCAATTGCCATTAAGTTATCTCTAAACAAATCGGCATATTCTGAAATCACATTGTAATCGAAATAGGGCTCTTCCTCAATTCTACCAATGCATTTTAGTTGCGTTGTATTCAAAATTATAGTTTCTGTTGGACGGTTTTCATTGCCATTAAAAATAATTCCAACAATATTTATTTTTCTATTTTTCAACGCTTCAATAGTCAATAAAGTATGGTTGATACTTCCCAAATAATGGCGAGAAACAACGATCACTTTATAATCAGGTTGAATTAAATCGATGACAAAATCAGTTTTATTTAAGGGTACAAATAGTCCGCCAGCACCTTCAATAACAAGGTGATTATTTGTTTTTGGTTCAATTATATTTTTTAAATCTATAGTAATTCCGTCCAATTCAGCAGCTAAATGTGGACTTGCGGGAGTATTAAATTGATAGGCATTTGGGAAAATTTTTGACTTTTGACTTTTGATGTTTGACTTAACAAAATGACTATCAGAATGGTTTAAATCTCCCGCTTGAATGGGTTTCCAATAATCGGCCTCAAGCGCTTCTGTTATTATTGCTGAGGCGATTGTTTTTCCTACGTCGGTTGATATTCCTGTAATAAATAATTTTTTCTTATTAGCCACGGATAAAACGGATAAAACAGATTTTCACTGATTTTTTAAATTTATTTTTCTGTCATTTGTATAAATAAACCTTTTAAATTCTGGTTGTTCACCAAAATTTAATAAGAGTCCAACTTCAATAGGAGTCCCTTTTAAATAGTTAATTATTTGCGCAACATGGGCATTCATAAGTAATTCCGTTGATTTCAATTCAACTATAACCTTGTCTTCAACTAGTAAATCTGAATAATATTCTCCTACAAGTTGCTTTTTGTAATAAACTTTAATTTGCTTTTGGGCTTCCACTTTATATCCCAAGGATTTCAATTCAAAATACATAGCGTTTTGATATACTTTTTCAAGAAATCCGTAACCTAGTTCATTATATACTTCATAATAAACTTTCAAAATTTTATCTGTGATTGATTTGTGTAATAGAGTTCCCATATTTTATCTGCGTATATCTGTAAAATCCGTTTAATCAGTGGCTAAAAAAACAAAGATACTCAACAATTGCAATACTTCCGAGATTTCTTCTTTCGAATTGTAACTGTGTAAACAAAACCGAAGGCGTTCTTGACCTTCAGGAACTGTTGGTGAAAGAATGGCTTTTACATCAAATCCTTTTTCTTGGAGCTGATGGGCAATTGATTTTACCTTTAGATTTCCAGGAATAATGGCACTTTGAATTGCCGATTTACTTCTCACAAAAAGAGGATTTAATCCTAAAATATTTTTTTCTTGATTGAAATGAATAACGTTTTCCCGCAGTTTTTGAAGGGCTTTTTTTTCGGTTTCTAAATGTTGATACCCCACTAAAATGGTTGCCACCGAATGTGGTGAAAGCCCCGTTGTATATATAAAACTTCTTGCAAAATTGATTAAATAATCAACTAATTTTTGACTACCTAAAATAGCCGCACCATGACTACCCAACCCTTTTCCGAAAGTTACTATTCTTGCAAAAACAGCGTCTTGTAAACCTAACATTTGGACTAATCCTTCTCCTCCCGAAACTTCGGGATCACCAAAAACTCCTAAAGCGTGGGCTTCATCTACTATTAAAAAGCAATTGTATTTGTTAGAAATTTGTACCAATTCTTCCAAATTTGGAGTGTCGCCATCCATAGAAAAAACACTTTCGGTAACTATGTAAATGCTTTTTAGGTCTTGGGTTTTAGGTCTTAGGTTTTGGATTAATCGTTCTAAATCCTCAAAATCATTATGTTGAAATTTGTAGGATTTAGCATTTGAAAGTTGAATTCCGTCTCGAATGGAAGCATGTGATAATTCGTCAAATAAAATAATATCGTTGCGCTGAGGAACGGCGCAAAAAAATCCAACATTAGCATCATAACCAGAATTGAAAATTAAAGCACTTTCTACTTGATGAAATTTGGCTATATAATTTTCCGCGTTTTCATATACTTTATGATTTCCTGACAATAATCGGGATCCAGTTGCGCCATTTTGGATGATTTTATTTTCAATTAAATACGAATTAGTTTCGTTGAAAATAGTTTCCAACTTGGCAAATCCAATGTAATCATTGGAAGCAAAATCAATTAAGGTATTTGGAAAGGCCAATTTCCGCAAAGAACTATTTTGCTCGCGTTGCTCTAATTTTAATGTTATTGATTTTGGAAACCTTTTCATAATGATACAAAAGTAAGCAACTTTATTTTGAAAACAGAAAAAGCAAAAGCCATTCGGTTTTCAACCTCAGAGATGATTTGTAAAGTTTTAGACTGTCAGCCTTTAGATATAATGGAATAGGTATGAGATAAATTAGATTTATTTATTCAAATGATCCAATATCTCTTTGGTCATGCTTGAGATTTCAAATTGGTGTTTCCAATTCCAGTCTTCCCCTGCAACGCAATCATCGATACTTGACGGCCAACTGTCTTCAATCTTTTGACGAAAATCAGGATGATAAGTAATCGTAAATTCTGGGACATGTTTCTTAATTTCTGCTGCAATTTCTATTGGTGTAAAACTTATTGCAGCTAAATTATAGGAAGAACGTATTTTAATTTTCTCTTTTGGACTTTGCATAATTTGGATAGTTGCCGCAATTGCATATTACATATACATTATTGGTATTTTAGTTTCAGAGGATAAAAAACAATCGTATTTTTTCTCCGAAGGTGCTTTATAAAAAATATCAACTGCATAATCTGTAGTTCCTCCACCAGGAGGCGACGACCAGCTAATTAACCCTGGATAACGAATGCTTCTCACATCAACGCCATAGGTATTATGGTAATATTCGCTCCATCTTTCACCAGCTTGCTTGCTAATTCCGTACACCGTACTCGGTTCCATTATGGTATATTGAGGCGTATTTTCTCTTGGGGGGTAGGGCCAAAAACAGCGATACTTGAAGGCCAAAATATTTTTTTATCTTTCCGGCTTTCGCTAAATTTAATACGTGAAAAAGTGAATTCATGTTTAAATCCCATGCAAAAGTAGGGCGTTTTTTCAGCTGTAGCCGATAATAATGTGGCCATCAAATAAACTTCATCGATATTATGAATTTCAACAAGGTGCTGAATTTGATTGAAATCTAAGGCATTCACAACTTCAAAAGGGCCTGTATTTACAACAGCTATATTCAATTTTCAAATGTCAGAAGCAATTCATTTTCCACTCCATAAATCGCTCTCAACTTCTGAGTTAGTTCTGTTCCGATTTGTCCACAGGCTCCGATAATTAAAATTTTAGTGCTCATTTGAGATATTTGAACTACAAATATAACGATTTCGTAATTTAAAAATCATTTTTATGAGAATTGTTCAAAATTCGCATTTCTTAATTTACCTTTGTAACTTTGTATCAAATATTTATAAGATGAAACTTCAAATTAAGGTTCTTTTAATGGCATTTTTACTTCTATTTTCTTGTCAAGATAACAAGGAGCAACGCCTAATTGAAAATACTAAAGATGCCAAAAAGAAAGAGACCATTTTTAATAACATAAATAAAGGCTGGAATTTTAATGCCGATCCAATAAATCCACCTTCACAAGGATTGGTTGCTATGTGGCCGGAATGGCGTATTTTTTTCTTGGAATTGAAAAATAAACCGAAGAGTTCCATTGGAGCCTTCCAGAAAAAAGCCAAAGAACTTTCTAAAAAAGTGGCAGAACTCAACAATAATATTCCTATGGCATACAATAAGCCAGAAGTAAAAAGCCGAATCGCAGTTTTAATTTCTAAAATAAACTCCTTGAATCTTTTTATCAATTTAGATGAAATTCCAGATCAAAAAGTAGTTAATTTGGTAACTGAAATCAATATTCAATTAATTTCTCTTCAATCACAATTGGATGAAATTGTTAGAAAAAGTGCCATTCCAAAAGAAGAAGGTGAATCCGATTTGATTCAAATGTTAGACACTTCAAGAGCGATTCCAACCCGACAAATTTCACCAAAAATTGAGCAAATCAGTAGCAGAAGAAAAATATGACAAAGCCGCCAAGGTCAGTCAAATTGCAGAAAATTTACAACAATCAGAAAATAAAATTCACCTTAAGGGGTTAATTGGGTCTTCGTTATCGTTTGTTGCCAACTCACTTTTTCAAAAAAGCGAACTTCCATTTTTAATGATTTTTGAAGATAAAGAAGCCGCTGCCTATTATCTAAATGACCTTGAACAATTAATTGGAGACAAAGAAGTGCTTTTTTATCCAGGCTCCTTTCGCATTCCCTACCAAATTGAAGAGGTGGATAATGCCAATGTTTTGCTTCGTGCTGAGGTTTTAAACCGAATCAATTCTCGAAAAAAACCCGCAATAATTGTCACTTATCCAGAATCATTATTTGAAAAAGTAGTGACTAAAAAAGAGTTGGAGAAGAACACTTTGAAAGTGGGTGTAGGGGATAAAATTTCTATTGATTTTATAAATGAAGTACTTTTTGAATATGAATTTAAGAGAGTTGATTTCATTACCGAGCCAGGAGAATTTTCTGTTCGTGGTGGAATTATTGACGTTTTTTCGTTTTCTAATGACAATCCGTATCGAATAGAATTTTTTGGAAATGAGGTGGATTCCATTCGAAGTTTTGATGTAGAAACGCAATTATCAATTGAAAAGAAAAATAAAATCACGATCATTCCAAATGTAGAAAATAAGTTTTTTCAGGAAGACAGAGAGAGTTTTCTCGATTACATTGCTCCAAATACAACACTTTTTATCCAAAATACGGAAGGCCTCATTTCAAAACTGGACACGTTATTTGCGAAAGCAGAAGAAGGCTACAAGAAATTAACTGGCGAAATTAAACACCTTGCTCCCGAGCAATTATTTTTAAATCAAAAGTCTTTTCTAAAAAAAGCACTCGATTTTAATATAGTTGAATTGGGTTCCAAAGCCATTTTTAATACCAATAAAACTTTTGAATTTCATATTCTACCGCAGCCATCCTTTAATAAGCAGTTTGATTTATTGTTAAATAACTTAAATGACAATCATTTTAATGGAATAAAAAATTATCTTTTTTGTTCGAATGATGTACAGGCAAAACGCTTTCATGATATTTTCCAAACTTTAGACGAAGCCAATCACGAGAGTATCAGAAAACAATACGATACCATAAAATTGCCCTTATTTCAAGGATTTATAGACGAAGAACTTCAAATTGCTTGTTATACCGATCATCAAATTTTTGAGCGGTATCATAAATTCAGCATCAAAAATGGCTATGCCAAAAAGCAAACCATTACGCTTCAGGAATTGACCAATTTATCCGTAGGCGATTATGTAACGCATATTGATCACGGAATTGGAAAGTTTGGAGGCTTACAAAAAATACAAGTGGAAGGCAAAACCCAAGAAGCAATTAAGCTGGTTTATGCTGATAACGATATCGTTTATGTGAGCATTCATTCGCTATACAAAATCTCAAAATTCAACGGAAAAGACGGAACGCCTCCCAAAATTTATAAACTAGGATCGAATGCTTGGAAGGTTTTAAAACAAAAAACCAAGGCCCGAGTCAAACACATTGCGTTCAATTTAATTCAGTTGTATGCCAAGCGAAGGCTGGAAAAAGGATTTCAATTTAGTCCCGATAGTTATTTGCAATTAGAGCTTGAAAGTTCCTTTATTTATGAAGATACGCCCGACCAAACCAAGTCAACGCAAGAAGTAAAAGCCGATATGGAAAGCGATCGACCAATGGACCGATTGGTTTGTGGTGATGTCGGATTTGGAAAAACGGAGGTGGCTATTCGTGCGGCATTTAAAGCCGTAGACAACGGAAAACAAGTGGCTATTTTAGTACCCACAACCATTTTGGCCTACCAACATTACAGAACTTTCACAGAAAGATTGAAAGACATGCCTGTTTCTATTGGGTATTTAAATCGATTTAGAACCGCAAAACAAAAAGCAGAAACCCTGAAAGATTTGGCTGACGGAAG
>CANKLD010000021.1 GCA_947483095.1 Bacteroidota bacterium | reverse complement strand
GAATTAAAAGGCGTGGATGAACCAGGAAAAAAATACAAATACCTGAGTGGTAACACCCAGTTATTAGCCATGGTAATTGAAAAAGCGACGGGTGAAAAATTAGCAAAATATGTTTCCGAAAACTTCTGGCAACCGATGGGGGCTGAAAACGATGCGCTTTGGCAAACCGATAAAAAAGGCGGAATTGTAAAAGCGTTTTGCTGTGTAGCAAGTAATGCAAGAGACTTTGCCCGATTTGGGAAATTATACAAACAACACGGAAAATGGAACGGCAAGCAACTATTAGATAGCACTTTTGTTGCCAAATCAATCACTCCAAGATTCAAAGAATCTCCAGAATACGGTTATGCTTGGTGGTTGAGTGACTATAAAGGGAAGAAAATATTTTATATGCGTGGTCATTTAGGACAATACGTAATTGTAATTCCTGAAGACGAATTAATCCTAGTTCGATTAGGAAATAGAGTGCGGAAATCTAAAAATTCGCCACACAGCGAAGACTTTTTTATGTATATCGATGAAGCTTATAAAATGTTAGCCAAATGATAGAAAAAATACTCCTCGAAAACATTCTTTTTCTTGATATTGAAACCGTTCCTGAAGCTGCCGATTATAATGAATTGGATGCCGAAATGAAAGACCTTTGGGAACACAAAACACACTACCAAAGAAAAGAAGAACATACACCAGAAGATTTTTATGACCGTGCAGGAATTTGGGCTGAATTTGGAAAAATCATCTGTATTTCTGTTGGTTATTTTACCATTAAAGGAGACATTCGACACTTCAGAGTGACTTCTTTTTTTGGAGAAGAAAAGAAAATTCTTCACGATTTTATTAATCTCTTGAACAATCATTTCAACAAGCCGCAACACATTTTATGTGGTCATAACGCCAAGGAATTTGATATTCCGTTCATTGCCAGAAGAATGATTATTAATCAAATTGCTATTCCAAACAAACTGAATTTATTTGGGAAAAAACCATGGGAAATTCCCCATTTGGATACATTAGAATTATGGAAATTTGGTGATTACAAGCATTATACTTCCTTGAAATTAATGTGTAAAATACTTGGAATCCCTTCCTCAAAAGGGGACATCGACGGAAGTCAAGTGGGGCATGTTTATTATGTGGAAAAAGACATTGATAGAATTGTAACCTATTGCGAAAAAGACACGATTGCGGTTGCACAAATATTCTTGCGATTGCGTCGGGAAGATTTATTAATTGACGAGGAAATCATTCACGTTTAGAGACAAGGAACACCCATTTAAAAGATTCACACAGATTAATTTGTGATAATTTGTGAAATTTGTGTTTAACTTTTTTACATTTACAAAAAATACAAATTATGGTATTAAGTAGATTTTGGTTAGCAATATTTATTTCGTCAATTGCATTTGTTTTAATTAGCTTGTTCTCTGGCAACAGTTACACGCTCGATTTTATGATCAATGGGAAAAAAGACGATCCCATTATTATCTCTGAAAAATACCTCAACCAAGTTCCCGCTTTTATTAAAGACAGTATTGAAAAAGCTCCAGATCAAACGATTGTAATTGATAATAACACTTCTAATCCGGATACGACGTATGTGTATTCGGCGAAGACCGTAAAAATCTTCAGCGGAGTTCAAAAATCAGATGGATTACTTCCAACATGTAAAAGCACTTTACTGGATTTAATACTACCACTTCTGGCTTATCTGGCCTTTTTCTGCGGATTAATGGAGCTATTAATTATTTCAGGTGCTTCCGAAAAACTAGCGAAATTGCTGAGTCCAGTGTTTGTAAAAGTGTTTCCAAGTGTTCCGAAAAACCACCCTTCAATTTCTTTTATGACGATGAATTTTGCTGCGAATTTCCTAGGTTTGGATTCTGCAGCAACGCCTTTTGGCTTGAAAGCCATGGAAAGTTTGCAAGAAATAAACCCCGACAAAGCGAAAGCCAGCGATGCTCAAATTATGTTCATGTGTTTGCACGCTTCTGGGCTAACATTAATTGCGACTTCAATAATTGGCTATCGCGCTGCTGCAAATGCTACTAACCCAGCAGATGTGATGTTGCCTTGTATTATCACTTCATTTATTGGAACCATTGCTGCTTTTTTAATTGTGGGAATCAAGCAAAAAATTAACTTTAAGAGCGCTTCTTTAGTCGTGGCTTTAATGACATTAGTTGCTGCCATTGTGGGGCTATTAATGTATGTAAACCAATTGGATATCATTGGTAAAAATTATTTTACTTCTAATTTATCGGCGTTGATTTTAATTACAATAATTGCTTTTACCTTGGTGTTTTCCTTTTTTAAAGAGAAGAAATTTGCCGAGGTCAATACCACCGTTTTTGAGGCATTTGTAACAGGAGCCAACAATGGAGTAAAAACGGGAGTTACTATTTTCCCTTATGTTTTGGGAATGTTGGTCGCCATTTCCTTATTCAGAAACAGCGGATTATTTGAAATTATTAGCGAATGGATTGCGTTTGGATTTTCGAATATGGGCGTGAGCAAAGAAATTACCGATGCGTTACCAGTTGCGTTGCTAAGACCCTTTAGTTCGGCAGGATCTCGTGGTTTTTTAATTGATTCAATGAATACTTTTGGTGCCGATTCCTTAACAGGTAGATTAAGCAGTATTTTCCAATGCAGTGCCGAAAGTACGTTTTATGTAATTGCCGTTTACTTTGGTTCAGTAAATATCAAAAACACGCGTTATGCATTAAGCACGATGCTTTTGGTGGATGTAATTTGTGTGATTACGGCAATATTGGTTGCCACTTGGTTTTTTTAAGATGATAGAAATAGAACGTAAATTTTTAGTAAAATCGGAGGGGTTTAAAGAAAATTCATTTGCAAAAAATGAGATTTCTCAAGGCTATTTAAACACGAATCCCGAGCGAACAGTTCGAGTTCGAATTAAAGGAAACCAGGGCTATTTGACCATAAAAGGGAAAGGAAATGAAACGGGTTTGAGTCGGTTGGAGTGGGAAAAAGCAATCCCGGTTGACGAAGCCAGACAATTATTACCACTTTGCGAAAGCGGCGTAATTAGTAAAACCCGCTACGAAGTAAAATTCGGAAATCATGTTTATGAAGTCGATGAATTTTTTGGTGAAAACGAAGGGCTTGTTATTGCTGAAATAGAATTGCAATCGGAAGACGAAGCCTTTGAAAAACCAGATTGGTTGGGCGAAGAAGTGACCAATAACGAAAAATATTACAACTCCTTTATTAGTAAAAACCCTTTTAAAAATTGGTAATTATTTTTCAACAATTTCCAGTTTTACTATAATAACGCCGCTATTTTTATTGGATGCAATATCCATAAAGGCGCGTTTTGTTAAATCAAGTTCTCGCCCTTTAGAAAAGGGTCCGCGGTCAGTAACCTCCACAATTAACGATTTCCCATTTGCTTCATTGGTTACTTTTAATTTAGTTCCAAAAGGCAATTTTCTATGGGCAGCAGTATATTTATTGTTGTTAAAACGAGTTCCACTAGCGGTTTTTCTCCCGTTAAACTTATCGGCATAATAAGAAGCATGGGCTTTTAGTTTGAAAGCTTTTAGTTTTGTTCTAGGCGGAAGGGTGTCAGTGGCAATTACTTTTACTTTTGCAGTGTCTAGTACTACTTTTTGTGTCGTCGTTTTACTGCTTTTTTGAGCCCGAATTTGTGATCCAAAAATTATTAAAAGGATCCCAATGATTGCGGTAATAATTACTTTATTCTTTTGCAACATAAACCTATATTTGATTAGTACTCGTTAAATACTGGTAGACCTAAATCTAATAAACGGTATTAAAACCATAAATGCCAAGGAATTCTAGCTAAAATTAAGAGCAGTCCTAACGTATAAAAAACAGCAAAAGATTTGAATTTGGAATCACTGTTTGTCGCTTTTTTATATTTGGACCAACCAATGGTAATTAAAACTAAGGCAATAACGTTAATTAGCGGATGTTCTAGCGACGTTAATCTAGCGGCAGCGTCTTTCATGCTAAATCCTGCTAAGCCAAGCGGAGAAACGAAATAAAGGATTAACCCTACTAATAATTGAATGTGAGATCCTATTAATCCGAACAACGCTATTTTTCTGTCTTTGGCAGTAAATTCTTTTTTTGAAGTGAAACCTATAATAGCGTTAACAACAGCTACTATTAGTAATAACAACGCTAAATAGGCCCAGCCCGAATGAAATTTTTGTAAGAATGCGTATAAATCCATGGTGTGTTTTATTTTTTATTTTAACAAATATAAAGAAAAAAGCATAAAAAAACGGCATTCTTTTCAGAATGCCGTTTTAGTGGTTGTATAAATTACTTCTTTCTAATTAGAAATTGTAACGAATTGCAATATTCCAAGTTCTCCCAAATCCGAAGAAACCCTGATTCCCATCAGCAATACCATTATAAACTCTACCATTTGATTGGTAGGTTCCTAATGCAGCATTAGTTGAGCTAATATTATCGGTAACTTTAATGTTACTTGTTAATTCTGATAAATATATTTCGTCAAATACGTTGTTGATATTAACTCTAAAATTAACAGAATCTTTCTTATTTATTCCAACTAACATTTTATATGAAATTCCAGCATCTACTAAATCATAACCTGGTAACTTTAAATTATTTTTTACAGCGCCTACATTAGAATATAAGTTTTCATAATTTCTCCAATCAGCGTCAATTGAAAATCGTTTAACGATTTCATATTTAACACCTAAACCCCATGTTGATTGAGCGGCATCGCCAACTTTACCACCGTCAACGTCAACTAACGTTTCTAATAATAAGTTTTGGTTTTCATCTGTTTGTCTTGTTATAGAATTTCCGTTATATTCCCAATTTCCAACAGATGCAAATCCTTTAACATCTAAAGAGCTAAATGGCTTGAATACGAAATCTAATTCCAAACCTGTGTGTACTTGCTCCACACCAAGATTTGATTTGTATACTAAATCTCCTTGAGCTAATGTAGTTGTACCAACAACTTCAGTTGTAGCAGTAACTACTCTTGAAGAAGAAACTACTCTGTCTTGCCATGCTGTTCTGTAAGCGTTAAAGCTTGCGGTAAACATTTTAGATTTAAAGTTATATCCAGCTTCTAATCCTAATACTTTTTCATTTGAAGTCAAAGGATTTACTTCGTTAGTGAAGTTTAAGTAAATATTGTCATGGTACGCTTGACGAGAATATAATCCAGCGTTAACAAAAACAGAGTGATTAGTTCCAACGGTATAACTACCACCAGCTTTAACATTGTATCCTATGTTGCTTACTTTTTCAGAATTTTCAAATTCTGGCAAATAATCATATCTATCAAATCTTTGGTGCGTTTGATTAGAAACTGCTCCTTGAAAGAATGCGGATAAATTATCTTTACTGTACTCTAATTGACCGAATACCCCGCCATAAGAAATTCTTTCGCTGTTATCGTAATCAATTTTTTGATTTTGGTCAACTTGAGGACTTAACATTGCCCCCCATGGATTAGTAGACAACGATTGAGTCACAACTTGATTTACGTCACTTCCTTGAGTTAAGTCGTTATCACCTCTTAATTTTCTTTTGTCTGTAAAAGTACTCAATCCTAAAAAGTTATTTACTTGTCTGTAGTGAGTTCCATAGTAAGTTCTTAAATCAAGACCTGCATTTAAATCTAAATTTTCAGATAATTTATATTTTAAATTTGAAACCGCTCCAAACCATGAGTGATTGTTCATTGAGGAACGAATTAGATAACTGTTTGCAATTGTTCCAGCTCCATTTGTTAAAGCAGCATTATTTGAGTTAATTAAGTCAAAATTAATGTACGTATTTTGGGTTGCGTTTAAATATGGATTAAATTGGCTAATGCTTTTTTTAGCTGAACTTGCACCATAGTTACCTGTTCCACCACCTCTACCCCAAGAAGCATAAACAACTGTGGATAAATCTGTTTTCTCATTGATTTTGAAATCCCAGTTTAAATTCGCCACTGGTTTGTGATAAAAATTGGTTCTTTCAGAAACGAATTGACCTCTTAAATATCCATAATTATTATTGTATTTTCTACCAAATCCTAAATAATCAGAGATCTTTTTTGTAAAGTTTTGATCGTGCCATTGAGGAGCGCCAGTCAATAAGAAGTTAAAATTGTGTTTTTCATTTAATTTGTATCCAACGGATATGAAATAATTTTGACCTGAACCTTTGGTTCCGTCATTGTAACCATCTCCTTGCCAATGAGTCAACATGAAACTCATTCCCCATCCGCTTTTACTCATTCCAGTGCTGTATCCAACTGTAGTTTTTAAATAATTATCATTTGCGGTTCCAACAGAAGAAAAACCACCTTCTTTTTTGTCAGTAGCTTTAGTAATAAAGTTTACAGTACCTCCAACAGATGAAATTGCTAATTTAGAAGAACCTAAACCTCTTTGGATTTGAATGCCGTTTGCAATATCTGACATTCCAGACCAGTTAGACCAGTACATTTTTCCGTCTTCCATACCATTAATTGGCTGTCCGTTAATTAAAAATGCCGTGTTGTCTTGCTGAAATCCCCTAACACTAATTCTAGAATCTCCAAAACCACCTGCTTGTCCTGCTACATAAACAGAAGGCGTGTTTACTAATGTCTGGGTAATATCGGCCGTACCGATTTTAGATTGAATTTCAGCTGCGGTAATAGAAGAAACTGCTATTGGTGTTTTTCTGTCTTTAGCTAAACCCATTAAACCTTTACCAATGATTACTACTTCTTCAAGTTGAGCGCTTTCAATGGAGTCTTTTACTTTCTCTTGCGAATAAGAAATCACTGCAATCAAAAGAAATAATCCTGATAATAAACTGTTTTTTAAATTTTTCATTTGTTGTTTGTTTAAATTTTTGCAAATTTCAGTATTAATGTTGTCCCTATCGTTAATAAAATGTTAAATGATAATTATGTGTTAAACTGTTTCCTCAACTGTTAATAAAACATAATTATAAATTATAATAACTGCTTAATTGACCATTTATAACGGTTACTATCTTAAAAAAGAAGGATTAATAGCTTTTTATTGCTTATTTAAATAGTGGTTTAAAAGAAAAATAGTAGAACTATCGTGATTTTTAACATTTGTTGAATTGATTTCCTCTAAAATAGAGCTCGCCAATTGCTTTCCTAGTTCTACTCCCCATTGGTCGTAACTGAAAATATTCCAAATCACGCCTTGAACAAATATTTTATGCTCATACATGGAAATTAAAGAACCTAATGTTTCTGGAGTTAGTCGATCAATCAATATGGTATTCGTTGGTTTGTTTCCCTCAAAAACCTTAAACGGAGTTAAATAATCGGCTTTTTCAGATGAAATTCCTTGCTTGTCAAACTCGTCGCGAACTTGTGCTTCGGTTTTGCCATTTAATAATGCCTCGGTTTGCGCAAAGAAATTGGACATTAACTTATCGTGATGGTCATTATTTCCATACAATGAGTTTACAAATCCAATGAAATCCGTTGGTATCAATTTGGTTCCTTGGTGAATTAATTGGAAAAACGCATGTTGTGAATTGGTTCCTGGTTCGCCCCAAATAATAGTTCCCGTTTGGTAATTAACCGGTTTTCCATCACGGCCAATACTTTTTCCATTGCTTTCCATGATTCCTTGTTGAAGATAAGGAGCTAATTTTTGCAAATATTGAGAATAAGGAATTAACGCCTCGCTTTCGGCACCAAAGAAATTGTTGTACCAAATGCTTAGTAAAGCCAAAACCACCGGAATATTTTTATCGAATGAAGCGGTTTTAAAATGATCGTCCATTTCGTTGGCGCCTTTTAATACTTTATCAAAATTATCAAATCCTACGGCTAAACTGATAGACAATCCAACGGCGCTCCATAACGAAAAACGACCTCCTACCCAATCCCACATTGGAAAAACATTTTCAGCATCAATTCCAAATTCGGTTACCTTTTTAATATTGGTGGAAACCGCAACAAAATGTTTGGCAACGTCTTCTTTTTGGGCTGTCCCGAATTCTGGGGATAAAAACCAAGAACGAATGGTCTCGGAATTGGTTAGCGTTTCTTGCGTGGTAAATGTTTTAGAAACAATCACAAAAAGAGTGGTTTCAGGATTTATTTTTTTTATGATTTCATTCACATGATCGCCATCAACATTGGAAACAAAATGAACGTTTAAATGATTTTTATAATATTGCAATCCTTCCACAACCATTGCGGGACCTAAGTCGGAACCTCCAATTCCAATATTTACTACATCGGTGAAAGCCTTGCCGGTATATCCTTTTCTAACGCCATTCACGATGTCATTAGTAAAAGCTTTTATTTTGTTTTTAACTTCATAGATTTCAGGGATAATGTTGTGCCCATCCACTTTCACCACTGCATTTTCTGGTGCGCGTAATGCGGTGTGAAGTACGGCTCTGTTTTCGGTTCTATTAATGGTTTCCCCCTCGAAATAGGCAGCAATCGCTTCTTTCAAATGGACTTGATTGGCTAAATTAAGAAGCAAATCCATCGTTTCTTGATTGATTCTATTTTTAGAATAGTCAATTAAAAAGTCGTTCCAATGAATATGAAATTTCGATGCTCTTGAAGGATCCTCTTGAAACATTTTTTTCATTGAAACGTTTTTCATTGTTTCAAAATGTTCTTGAATTGCTTTCCAAGCAGTTGTTGAAGTTGGATTAGTGTTTTGTAGGGCCATTATTAGAAGTCTTAATTAATTAGAATATTGAATTGCAAACTTACAAATAATGTTTGTAAAGTAATTGTGAAGGATTATTATCTGTAAAAATAAATTGGCGAAGTTTTTTAGCCTCGAATTACACGAATTAACTAAAATTTTAAAGTCTATTTGTCTATTATCTGTTCGTCTATTATCTTTTAAAATCGCAAATTTATAGCCACGAATTACACGAATTAACACCAATTTTAAAGTCTTTCGTCTATTATCTATTCGTCTATTATCTCTTAAAATCGCAAAGTTTTTTTTAGCCTCGAATTACACGAATTAACACCAATTTTAAAGTCTATTCGTCTATTATCTATTTGTCTATAATCTATTTGTCTATAATCTGTTCGTCTACAATCTCTTAAAATCGCAAAGTTTTAGCCACGAATTACACGAATTAACACCAATTTTAAAGTCTATTCGTCTATTATCTATTTGTCTATTATCCTCTATTTTCTCTTAAATTCAATAGCGGCAGCTCTATCCAATTCTTTTTTTAAGGGAGTCATTTGTTCTATAAATCGCGGTAAATTTTTCCCGCCCATGGGTTCAGAATTTGGAAGGTTCAATTTTAAAGCATCCACTTGAACTCCGTTTTTCCAAAATCGATAACACACGTGTGGTCCTGTTGCGAGTCCGGTGCTCCCCACTTTCCCTATAATATCTCCTTGGTTTACTCTTTGCCCCCGACGCGCAATAATTTTGGATAGATGTAAATATTGCGTCGAATAGGTGCCATTGTGTTTTACTTTAACAAAATTTCCATTGCCAGCGGTAAAGCCTGTTTGTTCTACTACCCCTGAAGCAGTCGTCATAATTGGAGCCCCGTGTGGCGCTGCATAATCGGTTCCTTTGTGTGCTTTCCAAACTTGCTGCACTGGATGAAATCTGTTTTTGGAATAATGCGAGGTTATATTTACAAATTTTAAAGGGGCTTTTAAGAAAAAGTTCTTTAGTGTTTTCCCTTGTTCGTCAAAAAATTCTATTTTATTTGAATTGACCTCTTGAGAAAAAGGAAATGCATAGATTAATTTGCCTTTGTATTCAAAAAAGGAACATTTTAAGCTGTCCACACCATCATAAATAGAATCGTTTATGTAGCGTTCTGTAAAAGTTACGGCAAATTTATCTCCTTTTTGTAATTTGAAAAAGTCAATCGACCAAGCATACACTTTAGAAATTGAAACGGCCAATGCTCCTTCAACCCCTTTTTTTACTAATGTTTCTGATAAAGATCCGTCCAATTTTCCTGCAATAGTTCTTCTACGAATGGTAACAGGTTCAATGTGTTTATATACTTTGATGGAATCTTTTAGATCAATCACATAATAACTTAAGTGATCTGGCTGGTAGATAAAAGCACGGATTTTTTTGGATTTTCCTTTGGATCGAAGGATGGTATACGGCTTGTCAATTCTCATTAATCGAACGTCAAAAGTGTCTTTTACTTTTTCGACTAGTTCATGAACTTTTAAGTTTCCTAAATTTTGTTTTTCTAGGATGCTTCCAAAGGTGTCTCCGTCTTGAATGGTATCCTGAACAACATCAAAATGATTGAGTACAAATCCAAAAGCAACTACAATAGGTTCTTTAAGAACCGCTTTTTTCTTCTCCGATTTATTACAAGAGAAAAGCGAAAAAATTAGTAAAATTATAAGGTATGTTTTTTTCAAGCTGTATTTTTTAAAATTCATTTTCAGCGCCCCAATTCTTCAATTCCTCTTCGCTCCATAACTCTGGAAAAAATATTCTTCTTTGGAATTTAGGGTGCATGTATTTCTTCCAATAACTTCCTCCGGTTGCTTCTCCATTGCCAATTACTCCGGAATCTATGTGTTTTCTAGCTGCATTTAAGTGGCCCATAACCCAAGTAATATTAACGGTCTGGTCGTAATGACGCATTGCTTTAACTAATTCAGAATTTTTTTGATCGGCTTCAGGCAATTGTGGTTTTCCATTTTATTTTACTTTGATTGTGAAGGAATTTTTCAATCCTTTAAAGCTGTCTAAATCTGCTTTTATAGATCCAACGATTAACTTTGCTTGAATTCTTACAGGAATTTTATTGTCATCATCAGAAATCCAAACAGTAAGTGATTCCTGTTCTTTAAAAACTCTTCCCGATTGAACTATAGGTCGGAAAATCATTGTTGGTATTACTCCAAATTTAGTGTCGAGCTCTTCTCGGCCAATAAATTTAAGCCTAAATTTTGTAGTTTCCTCATCAAAGAACATATCAATGGAAACCGATTCTCCCACTTTTAATTTATCTATTGCTGGATAATTTCTCAAGTAATAAAAAGCAGAAACTATATCTTGAGTATTGTTTGGGGTTACAAATGTTTTTTCTGTCTTGTTTTCGTAATCTTTAACTAACACACGATCTGAAGCTTGATTGAAAAATCCTTCTTGGTTTTTAGTATAACCGCCTTCGTCTATTTTGCGAATGTACCTGTATGGGTTTCCGGTAACTTTATCAAAGTAGCTTTCATAAAGATCGTCTACTTTAAAAAAGAATCTTGACATTCCTGTGGAATATCCTTTTCCTATTACGTGGTATACTTTTTTGTTATTAATTACACCGTCTTGAACTTCAAGTGTTGCGTATCCCGCATTAATTAATCCATAGTGAACTCTGAACTTAAACCATTCGCCGGCTTGAAAAGCATCTTCCCTTTGGGTATCAAAACTTAATAGTAGGGAAAATATAAGGAAGATTATTATTTTTTTCATGGAAATGGTTTTAATTTTGATTTCTATTTAATATTTATTCCAAATGTAATAAAAACAAAAAAACCCAATCAAATAATGACTGAGTTTTTATGCTATTAACCAACCAAAAAATTATAAATTATGAAAATTTATACAAAAACAAGGAAACCACTCCTTATTTCTGATTACAAAGATATTCAAATATTGATTTATAGTTAGCAAAAAATGAACTTTAACATTTATTTTGCAAAAATAACCCTTTTTTAGTCAATTTCTTTATGAAAAATTTAAGAAACTCACTTTGTTTATAATGTTCCTCTTAAAGACTGCTCTATTTCAATAGATTCGAAAAGTGCTTTGAGGTTCCCAGCTCCAAATCCTTTTGCTCTCATTCTTTGAATGATTTCGAAAATTAAGGCAGGTCGGTCTTGAACTGGTTTGGTAAAAATTTATAATAAATAGCATTCTTCATCGGCATGAACCATAATAGCTAATTTTTCAATTGTGTTGATATCTTCTTTCATCATGTCCATGTGAAATCCTTCTGTTCCAAAAAGTTGTTCGTAATAAACACCCCTTTAGGATTTTCAAATTGGGGATGAGGTTTTTGGGGAAATTCTCCAAGTTTATGATATATTGGCCTCTTTATTTGTTTAAAATTTAAGAATTAAAGTTTTATAAAACTTTGCTTTTTTATTTAATTAAAAAGAGATAAAATCATTCTGGGTTTGTTTTAATTAGAAACTGCAAATAATCTAATAATCTAAACCATGTTGTTTTCATTTATCAAATATCCTAAAAATTAATTTTAACCCTTAATTATTGCGAAATGTTTATAAAAAAGAAAGGCATTAAAGATACAAATCTTTAATGCCTTTTATAGATAATTATAAATCCTAATTATTTATCTGGGTGGTTTAATTTACTATTTTTCTTGCTGTAAACAAAATAAATCAAAAGTCCGATTAGTAACCAAACTCCTAGTCGCAACCAATTTGTCCAGCCTAAACCGTAAATCATAGCCAAGCAAACAATTACGCCAAGAATAGGAACTAAAGGCACAAAAGGGGTTTTGAATTCTCGTTTCAAATCTGGTTCTGTTTTTCTTAATACAATTACAGAAATACAAACAAGAATGAAAGCAAACAGTGTTCCAATACTGGTCATATCGCCAACAATATCTCCTGGAATAAACGCAGCAAATAGACCTACAATTACTAAAATTGCAAGATTTGCTTTGTAAGGCGTTTTGTATTTTGGATGTAAATCTCCGAAGGCTTTCGGGAGTAATCCGTCTTTTCCCATAGCGTAAAAAACTCGAGATTGACCTAATAACATTACCAATATTACAGAAGAAAATCCTGCTAAAATAGCAACAGTAACAAACTGTGCCAACCATTGATAACCAACCATATATTTTCCAATCGCAAAAGCTACAGAAGCCTCTTTTCCACCAGTTCTAAAATCTTCAACCGTAGCAATTCCAGTTAATACGTGGGCAAAAAGAATGTATAAAACGGTGCAAACAGCTAACGACCCTAATATTCCAATTGGCATATCTCGCTTTGGATTTTTTGTTTCTTGTGCAGCAGTACTTACAGCATCAAAACCAATAAATGCAAAAAATACGGTTCCAGCTGCCCCTAAAATTCCCATTATTCCACCATAATGATGTGCAATTCCTTGATCATCTGTAAAGCTTGAATCTTGAGGAATATATGGTGTGTGATTTACTGGGTTTATAAAATTCCACCCAAAAACAATAATCATGATTACAATTGAAACTTTCACAACCACGATAACTCCATTGACAAACGCGGATTCTTGAGTTCCTTTAATAAGCAACAAACTGATTACAGCCACAATAAAAAAGGCTGGTAAATTTATCAATCCATTAGAAACTACGCCAGTTACTGGGTCTGTAAAATGTTGGAATGGGGAATGGGACAATGAGTAGGGAATGGGGCTCGTATGAAGCACATTGACCAGTAAATTATTCAAGTATTCGCTCCAAGCAATTCCTACTGTTGCTGCGCCTACGGCATATTCCAAGATTAAATCCCAACCAATAATCCAAGCCAAAAGCTCGCCCATAGTGGCATAAGTATAGGTATAAGCACTTCCAGAAATTGGTATTGAAGAGGATAGTTCGGCGTAACATAATCCTGCTAATGCGCAACCAATTGCAGCAACAATAAAACCAATTGTTACTGATGGACCCGCGTTTTGAGCGGCAGCAGTTGCGGTTCTAACAAATAATCCAGCGCCAATAATTGCGCCAATTCCTAGTGCTATAAGCGACCAAGCGGTTAATGTTCTTTTTAATCCTTTCTCTGATTCTGAGGCTTCGCTTAACAATAGCGTAAGTGATTTTTTCTTCCAAATTGACATGCTTAACTATTTTATATTTATATTTTCAAATATATAGAATTTTCTACAACATTATACCATTTAACACTATTAGAATAAAATTATATTAAAAACTAAAACCTATCGAAATTAACGTATATCCTTTATTTAATTCTGGCGACCAAGTATATTTAATTTCCGCAGGGCCAACCATTGTTTCTACACCATATCCTAATGCATAGCCAGAATATTTTGGTTTTGAAACCCAATCGGTAGTTTGAAATAATTCATTGTTTACTTGTGCAAAATTTCCTGAAAAGTTCAAGTGATTTTTTTTATAAAATTCATAATCAATTGAGAATGCGGTCTTGAAATAACTATTACCTAAAATGCTCAAAAAGTCATATCCATAAAAGGATTTGATGTTGTTTATTGGATTAAATCCAAATCCGCCTAATGCAAAATCCAAATCTGGCCCGCTTCCTTTTCCAAATTTTAATCCTGCATCTACTTGAAATTCAATGGTCGCTTTTTTAATAAATTTTTTAACCACCCTAAATTCACTTTTAACAATTGAAAATGGTTCTGCCTGACTTTTAAAATTGGAAGAACTTAAATAGGTATTAATGTTTGTTGAAAATGCCCATCCTCTTTTTGGAAAATATTTATTGTCTAATGAGTCGTATTTTAAAGATTCGAAAACGCTCCAATAGTTGTTGTTTTGAATAATAGGGGCAGTACTTGAAATAGTTTCAGAAGTTATTTTAATGATTTTATTTTCTACTCCTATTCCTAATAGAAATTTTTGAAGGAAAACAGTTTGCATGTAAGCCTGATTAATGAAATCCAAATATTGAATGTTAATTGTATTGATTTCAAAGGGTTGGGTTACAAAATTAGAAAGAAAATTGGTTGATACATTTTTTGTAAAAACACTGTATTTTGATTTTAACCCAAAGCTCCAGTAAAACCCATTGTCAATATAGTATTCTAAGTTGTATCTGAAATTATCTCCCATACCGATATCGATAAACGCCACATCATTCTTTGAAAGTAATTTTTTTTGGGTTAAATTCACAAGAAATGCGCTTTTAAATAATTCGTCATAATGCAATCCAAATTTTAAAAATGTAATTTGCGGACTTTCCACTAAATTAATGTTTAAATCTTCATGATTCTCGTTTTTATCTATGGTATAAGTTATGGATTTAAAGTTTTGGGAGGCACTTAAATTGTCAAACCCTACTCTAAGGTCTCTATAATCAATTTTACTATTTGCATCAAACCCTAACTTTCCAATCACATAGGATCGGGTATAATTTGGTAAAAAATTGATGTTAATGTACTTAATAAAAAGAGAATCGTTAACAAATTTAAGGGCTTCTTTTGTATGATTTTCTTGTGGTTTCGCTAATTTTTTTATTTTATCGAGTTGTTCATTTGCCGCATTTTCTCCTCGATTAATTATGTCTTCGATTGCATCAAATGAGATAATTCCATATTGATTTACTTCTGGTTTGATGTAAATATCAGTAGCCGCTTTATTGGCTTTCATTTTTTCAATCATTTGAAGATTGTTAACTTGAACCAATATTTTAGTGGCGTCATTTAGGCTGTTTCGATCCTTAATATCATCCTGAACATCAACCCCAATAATGATGTCAGCACCTAATTTCCGAATTTCATCTATTGGATAATTATTGGAAACTCCTCCATCTACCAATAATTTTCCATCCAATTCAACTGGAGCAAAAATCGACGGAAATGCAGAACTCGCTATCAAAGCCTTTGACAGATTTCCTTTGTCTAAAACTACTTGCTGCCCAGTTTCAATATCGGTTGCCATGCACAAAAATGGAATGGGCAATTTATTAAAGTCATGAATCTCTTTAACGTGTTTGGTTAATCTGTTTATTAAATTAAAATTGAACATCCCTTTTGATAATGACAGTGGGATTCCAACTTTAAAATTATTTACCGGCAATGAAAAAGCATACAATTCATCATTCCTTTTCTCATAAAAATTTTTTGATGATCTAGGAATATAGTCTGTAATAAGATTATTGAAATCGGTATCTCTAAAAATAGAATCCAATTGCTTTGCATTATAACCCGATGCATAAAGTGCCCCAATTACTGATCCTACACTTGTTCCGCCAATATAATCAATTTTTACTCCGGCTTTTTCAAGTACTTTTAGTACCCCAATATGTGCAAACCCTTTTGCTCCACCACCACTTAAAACCAATCCTATTTTAGGTCTAGATTTAATAGTATCTTGTGAGAACGTGTTTTGAGTTAAAACAAAAATAAAGAGAACGATGGTGACTATAGTTTTCATTTTTTGGCTTTAATTGGTTTTGTAAAAGTCGGTAATTTTTTTGGCTTTTGAAACACCTACAACGTCTGAAATTTCTTTTTCTGATGCTAATTTTAATCTTTTAACACTTTTAAAGTGCTGAATTAAGGACAACATGGTTTTTTCTCCAATTCCTGGAATGGATTCTATGGAGGAATTAAGTGCCGATTGACTGCGTTTATCACGGTGAAAAGTAATTCCAAAGCGATGCGCTTCATTTCTAAGTTGCTGAATTACCTTCAAAGTTTCCGACTTTTTATCTAAATATAATGGCGCAGAATCCCCAGGATAAAAAAGTTCTTCCAATCTTTTTGCTATTCCAATTATGGCTATTTTACCTCTCAATCCCAATTCGTCTATGCTTTTTAATGCCGATGATAATTGTCCTTTTCCGCCATCTATAATTATTAATTGTGGCAACGGTTGGGATTCATCAAGCATTCTTTTGTATCTTCTATAAACTACTTCTTCCATCGAAGCAAAGTCGTCCGGCCCAACCACGGTTTTAATATTAAAATGGCGGTAGTCTTTTTTACTAGGTTTACCCTCTTTAAAAACCACGCAAGCTGAAACCGGATTGGTTCCTTGAATATTGGAATTGTCAAAACATTCAATATGGCGTGGTTCTTCAGTAAGTCGTAGATCTTTTTGCATTTGCGCCATAATTCGGTTGGAATGACGTTCTGGATCTACAATTTGAAGTTGTTTCAGTTGCTCAATTCTATAAAACTTAGCATTTCTAATTGACAAATCTAAAATTTGCTTTTTATCCCCTAATTGCGGAATAGTAATTTTGATATTT
>CANKLD010000020.1 GCA_947483095.1 Bacteroidota bacterium | reverse complement strand
CAATTCCGCAAAGTGCAGTAGCTCCGTCATAAATTACATAGGCGCAATCTTTATCGTCCACTAATGGCGTTTCTAAATCGCCTTCTTTACCTTTGGTCCAAGTGCCTTGAGCTTCAATGGCTTCAATTCCCTCTTTTCTCAAAAAGGGTTTTACTTTTGGAAAAATAGATTCCATAATTAAAGTTTCTTCTTCGCTTAAAGGCGCTCCTGCATCTCCATCAACGCAACAAGCTCCTTTACAAGCTGATAAATTACATACGAATTCTTTTCCAAGAATGTCTTCCGATACTATGGTTTTTCCTATTTGAAACATGCCGCAAAGATAACTATTGTTTTGAATTGCTTCTATAAAATAATAACAATTGTAAGGATCAATTTCTTTCTAAATAAACTACTTTTGTACTCTAAATTAATGGAGTTATGGAATTCGATTTTAAAGAAATTGCAACGGTTGGAATGGTCCTTTTTGCCGTAATTGATATAGTAGGAACTATTCCTATTATTGTGGATTTAAGAACTAAACACGGACACATCGAATCGGAAAAAGCATCAATTGTGGCGGGAATTATCATGATTGTGTTTTTGTTTGCTGGAGTTGGTCTTTTAAAACTTATCGGAATTGACGTGAATTCATTTGCAGTAGCTGGATCATTTGTATTGTTCTTTCTAGCTCTAGAAATGATTTTAGGAATCCGTATCTATCGAGATGAAGAAGCAAGTTCCGCTTCGATCGTACCCATCGCGTTTCCATTAATTGCAGGCGCTGGAACGATGACGACGTTACTTTCTTTAAAAGCGCAATATGCTACAGAAAATATTGTGGTAGCTATTGTTTTAAATATTCTTGTTGTTTATGGTGTGCTAAAATCGTCCGCAAAAATTGAAAAAATGTTGGGAAAAAACGGTTTGGGCGTCATCAGAAAAACATTTGGGATTGTACTTCTAGCTATTGCTGTTAAATTATTTGCCAGTAATGTTAAAGGTTTATTTATGTAGCTAATTTTTAGTATTTTTACGTTTTAAAATACATCAACAATGAAAATATTTACCTCAATATTAGTTGTTATTGCGTTAGCACTAATCATTTTTAACATCACTTTACTTGATTACACGAATTTATTTAGCAGTAAAAATTCGGTAGCTCTTATTGGAATTGTGGCCTCAATTTGTGCGGTTTTAATTCTATTAATTTTTAGAATGTCTAAAAAAATTGAAGAGCGTTCTAAATAAGTTGCGTTTCTTATTTTAGCGTTACTACTTTTTTTATCATCGCGTCTTCCTTAACTATTAGCGAATAATAATATTTCTCGCCAAATAATTGTCTTACAAATTCTGCAGTTAAATATCTTTTTACCCACTTTTTGTCTTTATTTAATTTTAGAACCAAACCGTTTTTTGACAAATATTTTTTGAAATTTTCATAATAAATTTCAGGGTTTTCGATTTTTGAGACTATTTGAGCTATTTTCAATCCTTGAAATTGCTTTCTATTTTTGTCTAATTCTTCAAAAACAAAATACCCAACTGCTCCTGATTGCATTAAATAAACTAAGCCTTCGTCGCCGTGTTCTACTTCTAAGGGCACAAAAACATCGGGCACAATTCCGCCTCCGCCATAAACAATCTTTCCTTTTGGAGTTTTATATTTAAGTTTAGAATCTACTTTAATGCTGTCTTTTTTGTATAATTCACCGCTGGTTAATCGTTTGTCGAAATCGCTATTATAATCGTCGATCCCTTTTTCGTATGGTTTTTGAATAGAACGACCGGTTGGAGTGTAATACCTAGCAATAGTGAGTCGGACGGCAGATCCGTCTTGAAAATTCATTTCACGTTGCACCAAGCCTTTTCCAAAGGATCGTCGTCCAATAACTGTTCCACGGTCGTTGTCTTGAATTGCACCGGCTAAGATTTCACTTGCTGAAGCAGAATTTTCATTAATTAAAACATAGACTTTTCCTGTTTCAAATTCTCCGTCTTCCGTTGCATAGGTCTTGTCTATTTTCCCTTTTTTATTTTTGGTAAAAACTATTAATTGCTTGTCTTGTAATAATTCATCGGCAATTTCTGCAGCAATTTCCATGTAGCCGCCGCCGTTATCACGAACATCAATTACCAGTGATTTTGCGCCTAGTTTTTTTAATTCAAGTAACCCTTTTTTAAATTCGTCGTGCGTAGTTTCGGCAAATCGATTGATTTTAATATATCCTAAAGTTGGATTTATCATTACTGAGGCAGCAATGCTTTCTATGGCAACAACACCTCGTTTTAACTGGATTTGTAGTTTTTTGTTTTCGCTTTTTCTATAAATTGTAAGCGAAACATCTGTTCCTTTTTCTCCTTTTAACCTTGAATATAAATCTTCCGAAGTTAGTTTTCTACCAAATAATTTTTCTTTGTTTGCATACAATATTCGATCTCCCGATTTTATTCCTGCTTTTTCAGAAGGGCCTCCCACCACTGGATTTACAATAGCTATGGTGTCATTTAACATATAAAAATTAACTCCAATTCCCACAAAATCGCCTTTCATGGTTTCTGCAAGTTGCGTTTGTTCGCTTTTGGGAACATAAACAGAATGTGGGTCTAATTTGTCAAGTATATTGGATGCGGCTAAATCGACAATAGAGTCGGTGTTTACTTTGTCAACATACTCATTATCAATAAAATCAATTAATTTATTTAGCTTATTTCTATGGTTTTCTGAGGCAGATAAATTACCTTGGAATGGAAAATTGAGCGTTGCCCCAAGCACTATTCCTAGGGCTAAGGTTCCAAAAAACAAAACAGGATAGTAGTTGGGGTTAATTTTCATTTATGAATCTAAATCCGAAATTTGTTCTACTTCGATTCCTGCTTTTATCAAAAATTGAAGTCCTGAATCATCGCGATAGCCGTTTTGATAAACGACTCTTTTTATCCCTGATTGGTGAATTAGTTTACTGCATTCTTTGCAAGGCGAAAGGGTAATGTACAGCGTTGCTCCATCACAAGTTTGAGTGGATCGTGCTACTTTTAAGATAGCATTTGCTTCAGCGTGAAGGACAAACCATTGGGTTAACCCTTCTTCATCTTCACAACAATTTTCAAATCCTGAAGGGGTACCATTGTATCCGTCGGAAATAATCATTCTGTCGCGAACAATTATTGCTCCCACTTGACGGCGTTTGCAATAGGAAAGTTGTCCCCATTCAGAAGCAATTCGAAGATAGGCTTTATCGTATTTATTTAATTTCGTTTTTTCCATTTTATCTAATCCAAATTTTACTTTCAATTATCATTGGCAAAACTACGCCAATTACAAATGAAGACATTACTAATGTCCAATCTCTTTTTGAAAATCGAAAGAGTGTTTGCACACAATAAGCGGCAATTAATGCTACTAATACAACTATAATTTGGGCCACTTCAATTCCTGTAGCAAATTCTAAAAGCGGCAGTAATTTTGATTCTGATTTTACTCCAATTATTGATTTAAAATAAGTTGCATATCCCAATCCGTGTATAATTCCAAAAAACAACGCTATAAAACCAATAACACTTATACTTTCCTTTTTTGCTGTTTTTCCAGCAGTAAAAAGATGAAATAATGCCGTTATTAAAATGGTAATTGGTATTAAAAATTCTATCAAATTAACTTTCACAACAATAATTCCATATACCGAAAGCAGTAATGCTATGGTGTGACCAACTGTAAAAAGGGAGATTAATAGTAACACTTTTTTCCAATCTTTAAATACATAAGGAACGCTTAATGCAATTAAAAACAATACGTGATCGTAGGAAAATAGATTCAAAACATGACGCATTCCAACTTCGAAGTAAACCCAAAAATCCGACATAGGCTATTTGTTAGCGATTTAATGAATGTCAAACTTACGAATTATTTTGAAAATAAAAGGGGTGGATTTTAGTTTAGATTAACAAAAAAAGAGGATAAAATTTAAATGTTTAGTACTTGCTTAATTTCGCCAATCGCATAAATTCTTCGGCTTTATCCACCATATTGCTGCTTCCGCAGAAAAAAGGAGCTCTTTCATGCAGTTCATTAGGCTGAATTTCCATAATTCTAGTATATCCGTCTGACGCTTTCCCACCAGCTTGTTCGGCAATAAAAGCCATAGGATTGCATTCGTATAATAATCTTAATTTCCCTTTTGGAGATTTAGAACTCGTTGGATAAATATAAATTCCGCCTTTAATCATATTTCTATGAAAATCGGAAACCAGACTTCCTATGTATCTAGAAGTGTAAGGCCTGTCGCCTTCTTCGGTTTGGCAATATTTAATGTAATCTTTTACTCCTTGCGGAAAATGGATGTAATTTCCTTCATTGATAGAATAGATAGCTCCGTCTTCGGCAAATTTCATATTGGGATGTGAAAGATAGAAAGTTCCAATTGCGGGGTTCAGAGTAAATCCGTTCACGCCGTCACCAGTAGTATAAACTAGCATGGTTGAAGTTCCGTAAATTACATAACCGGCTGCCACTTGATTGATTCCTGGTTGTAAAAAATCTTCAATAGTCACGGGGGTTCCCACAGGGGAAATTCTTCGATAGACTGAAAAAATGGTTCCAAGAGAAACATTAACATCTATATTAGACGACCCGTCAAGCGGATCCATCAATACTACATATTTATTATTATGGCAATTGTCATTTCCGGCAACAGTAATAAATTCGTCGTTTTCTTCGGAAGCAATTCCGCAAACAATCTCCCGATTAATTAGGGTTTGAATGAAAATATCGTTGGCATAAACATCTAGTTTTTGTTGGTCTTCGCCCTGAATATTTTGTTCTCCAGCAGCTCCAATAATATCTACTAATCCAGCTTTATTTACTTTATAGTTGACCACTTTGGCAGCCAATCGAATAGAATTGATAATTCTTGACAATTCTCCGGATGAATATTGAAACGAATTTTGGTTTTCGATTATAAATTCTCCCAGTGTTCTATTGCGTTGCTCCATTGCTATATCGATGTAGTTAATTTTCCACAAATATCGTTATTTTTGTGATAATGCGCCGAATTTTATTGGATAGTTTGTCAGATTTGTATATTTGCTGAATAATTAGTAATTTAAGTTTTAAATCTGTTTTTTTACAAGTTTCAAATTAAGAATTCTATACCTATAAGACCGTTTAATGAACATTAGAAAAGGAAGATTAGAAGACATGCCTGCGGTTTTAGGTCTGATAAAGGAACTTGCTGCTTTTGAGAAAGAACCCAACGCTGTCGTGGTAACTGTTGCCGATTTAGAACGAGATGGATTTGGCGAAAGCCCTTTATTTCATACTTTTATTGCCGAAGATAATGAAGGGATTGTTGGAATGGCTTTGTATTATTATCGGTATTCAACTTGGAAAGGCAAAACAATTCACCTTGAAGACTTGATTGTTAAGGAAGAAAAACGAGGTTCTGGTTTGGGGTTTAAATTGTACTCAGAAGTCATTGCTCAAGGCAAATGTGATGGCGTTCGAAGAATTGAATGGAATGTATTAGATTGGAACACGCCGGCTATTGAATTTTATGAAAAATCAGGCGCAAGGGTTTATAAAGATTGGCTTGTAGCTCAAATGGATGAAAAAGGAATTGCTGCTTTTTTAGAGAAAAACAAAATATAATTATCTTAAGAAATGAGAATATTTAAATTTGGAGGCGCATCGGTTAAAGATGCTGATGGTATTAGAAACGTTCACAACGTATTGCAAACTGTAGGTTTTGAGGACGTTCTTTTAGTGGTTTCTGCGATGGGGAAAACTACTAATGCACTTGAAGTAGTTATAAAAAACTATTTTGATAAATCTCCTGAGTTACAATCTTCGATTCAAGAAGTAAAAAAATACCACAATCAAATTCTTTTAGATTTATTTGAAGACGATAAAAATGCCGTTTTTAAAGATGTAAATTCGTTATTTGCTGAATTAGACCATTTTGTAAGTCAGAATAAATCCCCAAATTATAATTTTGTTTATGACCAAATTGTAAGTTTTGGCGAATTAATTTCTACAACAATAATAAGCCATTATATGGGTTTTAAGGGAATAAAAACCCAGTGGATTGATGTTAGAACTTTAATTAAAACCGATGCCAATTACCGAGACGCTAACGTGAATTGGGACGACACTCAAAAATTGATTTCGAAAACCGTTAAGAAAAAAATTCTAAATGTAACACAAGGTTTCCTGGGTTCTGATGAGAATAATTTCACCACCACTCTAGGTCGCGAAGGCTCGGATTATACTGCGGCTATTTTTGCCTATTGCCTAAATGCTGAAAGTGTTACGATTTGGAAAGACGTGCCTGGGGTGATGAATGCAGATCCTCGTTATTTTGAAAATGCAAAGTTGTTAAATCAAATTTCTTATCGTGAAGCAATAGAATTGGCGTTTTACGGGGCAACGGTAATTCACCCAAAAACGTTACAGCCCCTACAAAAAAAGGAAATTCCATTATTTGTAAAATCGTTTATAAACCCAACATTGCCGGGAACAAGCGTGTCTAAAGGCGCCGATTTGGATCCGAAGTTGCCTTGTTTTATTTTAAAGAAAAACCAATTGTTACTTTCTCTTTCTTCAATTGATTTTTCATTTATTATGGAGGAAAACATCAGTGAAATATTTTCACTTTTACACGATTATAAAATGAAAGTAAGTTTGATTCAAAATTCTGCAATTAGTTTTTCTGTTTGTATTGACGATAAATTCGGGAATTTTAACACTCTAAAATCCATACTGTCTAAGAAGTTCAAAATTTCCCATAACGAGAATGTTTCTCTATTTACCATTCGTCATTTTGATGAAAAAGCAGCCCAAATTGTTGAAAAAAACAAGGTGGTTTTATTGAAACAAGTGAGTCGCGAAACGATGCAAATTATCACTAAAGAGGAAAATTAAAATAGCGATTAAGTTATTGGAAATTCAAAACTTGGCTTTTTCAAACAAAACACACTACTTTTGATGTCTGTGCGTTATACTTGTTATGTTGAGAAAGCTATTTTATTTGCTATTAATAATTTCATTCTCAGGGCTCAGGGCTCAACAGTTTTCTACGCATTATAAAATCAAAAAAATAATTGCCTTAAAAAATGGGGTTCAGCTGGATAGCCTTAGTTTGAATTCTAGTTTTTTTAAATTAGAAAATGCCAAAGGAAAACGCATTGATTCCTCCTATTATAAGATTGATTTTCAAAAAAGCCTACTTACATTTAACCCTAGTTTTTCCGATTATAATGACACTTTAACGGTGCGGTTTTTAAAATTTCCTGATTTCTTAACTAAAGAATATAGCATCTACGATAGAAGTCGAGTGGTTAGTAACGATGCTGCTTTAGGAGATTTATACCAAGTCAATTTCGCCGCTACAAAAAAATATATCCCTTTTGACGGATTAACAACTTCAGGGAGTTTAACTAGAGGAATTACTATTGGTAACAACCAAAATTCCGTTTTAAACTCCGCATTAGATCTTCAAATTTCTGGAAAAATTTCCGATAAAGTGACGTTAAGAGCTTCCATCCAAGACAGTAATATCCCGTTGCAAGAAGGTGGATATTCTCAAAAACTAGATGAATTTGATCAACTATTTATCGAATTAAGTTCAAACAAATGGAATATAAGAGCGGGCGATTTATTTTTAGAAAATAGAACTTCTAAGTTTTTAAATTTCAATAAAAAGGTTCAAGGTTTGTCATCCCGATTTGAATTTGGAAACGTCAATTCGAAAACCACCGTCTTCGCGTCGGCAGCTTTAGTAAGGGGAAAATATGCGAAAAGTACCTTTATAGGACAAGAAGGAAATCAAGGTCCGTATAAATTACGAGGGGCAAATGGCGAATTATACGTCTTGGTTATATCCGGTTCTGAGCGCGTTTATGTGAATGGAATTCTACTAACGCGAGGCGAAAATAACGATTATATTATCGATTATAATGCCGGTGAAATAACGTTTACTTCTATTTTTCCTATCACATCGGAAATGCGAATTTCAATAGAATACCAATATTCAGAAAGAAATTATACGCGTTTTATTACTTATGCTGGCGCTTCACAGGAGAACGATAAATGGAGCATTGGCGGTTATTTATATTCTGAAAATGATATAAAAAATCAACCTTTACAGCAAAACTTATCTTCAGAGCAAGTTCAAACATTGGTTAATGCTGGTGATAATCCAGATTTAATGTCAACGTCTTCAGCCTATTTAGATACTTATTCGGAAAATAAAATACTCTATAAAAAAACGATAATTAATGGTATTTCTGTTTTTGTATATTCTAATGTCCCTACAGATGAATTGTACAATGTAAAATTTTCACTTGTTGGAAATAATTTAGGAAATTATATTTTATCAAGTGCAGCGGCAGTCGGAAAAATATACAGCTATGTAGCTCCTGTAAATGGTATTCCACAAGGAAATTACGACCCAATAGTTCGATTAATTGCACCAACAGAACTGCAAATTGCAACCGTTTTAGGAAAGTTTAACCCTTCTGAAAAAACCTGTTTGGATTTTGAAATTGGCGTTAGCAATAACGATAACAACCTTTTTTCTTCCATCGATGATTCTGACAATCATGGAATTGCGGGAAAAATAAATTTAAAACAACGATTGTTTTCCAAAAAATGGAAAGTGGATCATTTCGCTAATTATCAATTGATTGAAAAGCAATTTAAAACTATTGAGCGATTGTTTTCCATAGAATTTGATAGAGATTGGAATTTAAATAATCCCATTGGAACGCTGAGCTATCTGGTTTCAGGATTGCATTTTAACCTGCCCGAAAAAGGAGATATTACGTATCAATTTGAAAATTTAGGATTTAAAGATAGCTTTTCAGGGACTCGTCATGTATTGAGTGGAAATGTCAATTTGAAAAATTGGAGCATTCAAAATAAAGGGAGTTATTTAAAAAGCAGCGGCGATTATTCCGCATCAGTGTTTATAAGAAATCAAACCCAAGTTAAATATCATATTAATAAAAATTGGACGGGGGCAACATTGCGTTTAGAAGACAACCAAGAAAAATTAAAGGCAACCAACTTGTTTTCAACTTTAAGTCAGAAATTTACTGAATTTGGAGGGTTTATTGGTCGTGGAGATAGCACGAAAGTTTTTGTGGAGTTGGGTTATTTAAATCGGTCGAATGACAGTATCCAAAGTGGCCTAATTAAACGAGTAAATAATTCCCAATCGTATTATTTAAAATCCAAATTAATAAAAACAGACGCTCGTGATTTATCGGTATTTGTAAATTACAGAAGTTTAAAATTTACTGATTTAACAAGGGCTACCGAGCCTTCATTAAATTCTAGAGTACTATATAATGATCGTTTTTTTAATCAATTAATTCAGCTTGCAACGGTTTACGAAACCAATTCGGGGTCTATTGCTCAACAAGAATTTACCTACCTTGAGGTTGAGCCGGGACGTGGTATTTACTCTTGGAGTGATTATAATAACAATGGTATTCAAGACTTAGAAGAGTTTCAAGTAGCCACCTTTATTGACCAAGCAAAATACATTAGGCTCTTTTTGCCGAACCAAGTTTACTTGAAAACACATCAGAATAAATTCTCTCAATCGGTGGCAATTAATATGAGTCAATGGCAAAATGAAAAAGGATTTAAACGCTTTTTATCTTATTTCTACAATCAAACTGCTTTTCTTGGAGAACGAAAAATAAAACGTCTTGGTGATGATTTCGATTTTAATCCTTTTAGCGCTAACGACACCCATTTGTTAGGTTTAAATTCCAATTTTAGAAACAGTTTATTCTTTAATCGAGGCAAACAAAAGCATTCTATGACGTATACTTTTCTGATGGGGAGAATAAAAAACTTACTTTCTGTGGGGTCTCAAGAAAATTCAAATCAATCGCATCAATTGCAATACACCCATTTATATGAAAAAAATTGGCTTTTAAATTTCAGTTCGAAAACTATAAATTCTGAGATGGCATCGGAAAATTATTCTGCCAGAAACTATCTGTTAAAAGGGTATCAGCTGGCTCCTAAAATTTCTTATTTATTCTCCAAAAATGCAAGTTGGGATTTATTTTACGAATATCAAAAAAAGGCAAATGAAATGGGGTTGTTAGAAACATTGGCGCAAAGCCGATTTGGGACTTCGTTTAATTATTCTTCAGAAAAAAAACTAACGATGAATGGCGAATTTTCCATGTATGAAAATAGTTACGTTGGAAATAGCTTAACGCCTGTTGCCTATGAAATGTTGGAAGGATTACAGCCGGGGTCTAATAGTACTTGGCGGTTACTAATTCAAAAAAACCTGACCAATTATTTAGATATTAATTTAAATTATCAAGGTAGAAAAAGCGAAAATAGTAATGCCATCCATACCGGAAATATTCAGCTTAGAGCTTATTTCTAGCAGTTGAAGCTTACCTTTTTAATGAAAAATGGGATTTAAAAACTTTGAGGTCTGACGTAAACGGTTCAAGGTATTCAATGGTGAACCAATAATCTGACGTCGGCAAAAGTGCTCCTATATAAGTTCCGTCCCAACCTAAGCCCTTAGAGCTTATTTGTTTTAGCAATTTCCCATAACGATCAAAAATAAAGATCTTGGCCGTTGGTTGATTTTCCATTCCTATTACATTCCAATAATCGTTAAATCCGTCATTATTAGGGGTAAAATAAGTTGGATAACCAATAATAAAAACACTGGTACTCAAATTAGTACATCCATTAGTGTCTGATAAGGTTACAAGGTGGTTTCCTGGATTTACATTTGTGAAAATATTTGAAAATTGTAAAGGCCCATAATCTAAGGCATATTGATAATTTGGATTTGGATCTAATGCAGTTACTGTAATGGAAGCATTTTGATCAAAAGCAAACGATCCAACGGCAGAAATACTTGTTGCCGGAAGTGATGAGGTAACTGTTGCAAAAACAGTTGAAGAAATACATCCATTAGCTTTATTGGTCGCTATCAATGAATAGGTTCCCGCTTGCAAGACTAGTAAAGTGTTCCCTGATGGTAGATTTGTTCCTACTCCCAAAGTCCACTGAAATGTATAATCGGAGTTATTAAGCCCACTATTTAGAGTATAAGTTGTAAGGGCCACACCTAAAGCATCCACGCAAATATTTCCCCCTATTAATGATGGGCTTGGCGATGGGTTTACTGTTGCGGTTACTATGATTGGGTTTCCTACACAGCCGTTTAATTCTGGAGTAATGGTATAAATTGCATTTCCAACAGCGTTTCCTGTAGTTTCCAATACTTGAGTTATTGATGTCCCCGAATCATCTAATGCGTCTCTTACTCCATTTTGAACAACTGTCCATGTTAATACTGTGCCTGTATGACTGGGAGACAATACAATTGAGGTGGTATCGCCAGAACAAATGGTTTGGCTTGGGGTCGCGGTAACTGATGGGCTCGGGTTAATTACTACTTGTGTTGTAGCCGTTGTGGCGCATTGTCCAGCATCAGGAATAAAAGTATATGTAGTTGTTGCGTTAGGATTAAAAGACGGTGACCAGGCTCCTCTTACTCCATTTGTGGAAGATAAAGGAAGTGAAATCGTTGTCCCAACGCATATTGGCGAAATACTATTAAATGTTGGATTTATTCCATTTGGAACTAGATTAATTACAACTCTTACTGGAGTTGAAACACAATTGTGTGAATTTTGAACAGTGAAGTCATAGCTTCCTGCATTAAGATTTAAAATTGTAACCGAAGATGTATTCCCAGTAATTCCGCCAGGATTTATGGTCCAATTTCCCGCAGGCAAGCCATTTAAAACAACACTCCCAGGGGTTAAACATGTAGGATGTGTTATTGTGCCAATTGTAGGCGCAACATTCGGATTAACTGTTATAGTAACTGACTTTTGATATACACAAGAAGTCGTCTCTCTAAAATAAAGATCGTCAATTGCAAAATCATTTCCCCCTCCTAACATTTCCCTATTAATAATACTAATTATTGCGGTTGTATTGGTTCCTGAATTCCAAACATAAGAATGTTCGTCCCAAATACATGAGATAGAAGGAGCTGTGACGGGAGGTCCTAAAGAAACATTATTAATTAATACTTCTAATTTTGCTGGAATACTATTTACAACTGAGGTTAAAAAGTAGCTAAATAAATAGTTTTTTCCTGGAATTAAAGTTATTGGTGTTTGAGAATACCAAACCCTAGCTGTTCCAGAAGTAGATCCATCACCAACCAACATGTTTCCGTTTGGGGTAGAGTGATCTAAACAATTGTAAAAAGCATTAAACCAGTTTTTTGGATTGGTTAAAACTCCATAGGCTCCTTGTAGTCCATTTGTAGGAACTGTTCCAATATTACAATAAATATAATCTGATGAAAATCCTATATTTCCTTGTGAAAAATCACCATTTAAAACCATATTAGCAGATAGCGAATTACTTGTTGAAGTAACCGTATAAGTCGTAGTTGTTAAAGGGCTAACCACTGGAGATGCACTTGTATTATTAGCTGCAGTTAAAGAAGCGTCTGAAGGACTTGCTGTCCATAAATAACTTGTGCTTCCACTTACAGATAAATTAATGGGCGATCCAGCGCAAATTGGTGGTGGTGGTGCATTTATAGTAATATCGTTTGGGGGAGCTAACGTTATATTAATTGATGAAGGCGTAGTTGTTGATCCCGCGCTATCTGTAATTGAAAGTGTATACAACCCCGCTGCTAAACCCGTAAAAATCCCATTTGGATTTGAAGTTGTAGAGGTGGTTGTTGCTAATGAAAATTTATAAGGTAGCACTCCTCCAGAACCAACTCCTTTAATAGAGCCATCTAACGACGATGGGCAGGACGGATTTATTGATGTTTGTGTTAAAGTTAATGGAAGTGCTACTGGGGAAATATCAAAATCATCTAAAGCAAAGTCATTTCCTAATGCGCTAGTGTTGTTATTTCTTAGCTCAATTAAGATGTTATCGGCATTAGCAGTAAAAGTATAGCTCACACGTGTCCAGTCTTGGCTTGGAAGTGGCGCATAATTATTCATGCTTGCGGGGGTTATATTTATTGCATTAACAAAATATACATTAATATCCGCTTGAGTCGCATTATTGGTTACATAATTTGAAACTGATTTTATCCAATAGCTAAATGTATATTTAGTTCCCACGGTAAACCCTTTTAATGCGCCTGCGGTTGAAGTGCATGACCATAATCTTCCCCCTGGAGTGGTATTCCCGTCGACCACAAGCATTTTCCCAGTTCCAGAATGATCAACCCCTGAATTAAAGTTAGAATTTAGTAGCTGAGGGTTGGTTGTTATTGAATAATTCCCAGGACTGCTAGAGCCTGTTGGAGGGTCTATTTGTGAGTATCCTGCGCCATTTATTAAAAACCCAATAGTATTTCCTCCATTTTCAAAATTACCATTAATTAATGATTGCCCTAAAGCACTATTTGAAAAGGATATTAAAATTAAAAATAGAAAATAGTTTCTGCTGTGTTTCATTATTTTTTTATCGTATGAATTTATCAAATATAATAATTCAATCTAGATAAAAATTCAGTCAGCAGTATATAAAAACTATACAAACAGTAAAACTATAATATGGGCTTAAATTCTAATTGTAATTTGATTATCATTCAGATACAACTTCATTTTATAATCTGTTGGATTTATTTGACTATTAATATAGTCTTATTCCATTAAAATAAAGCCAAAATGAGCTAATATTTTTGTGGAGAATATCGGATTCGAACCGATCGCCTCTACGCTGCCAGCGTAGCGCTCTAGCCAAATGAGCTAATCCCCCTGCTTGCGCAAATATACATTATTTTAGTTTTATATAAAGCAATATCTATTTTTGAAAGTATAATGATTACAATTTAGTAAATTTGCATTCAAATACTTTAACAATGAGCAATATCAGAATAACCAAACAATTTAATTTTGAAACCGGGCATGCTTTATATGGTTACGACGGAAAATGCAAAAACGTCCATGGACATAGTTATAAATTGTCTGTGACTGTTATTGGCAAACCAATTACCGATAATTCTAATGTAAAATTTGGAATGGTTATCGACTTCACCGATTTAAAGAAAATTGTAAAAGAAGAAATTGTAGATCAATTTGATCATGCAACCGTATTTAATAAAAATACCCCTCACGTTGAGTTAGCAAAGGAATTACAAGCTCGGGATCACCATGTTATTCTGGTAGATTATCAACCTACAAGTGAAAATATGGTTGTTGATTTTGCCAATAGAATAAAAAGCCGATTGCCAAAAGGAATTGAATTGCATTCTTTAAAACTGCAAGAAACGGAAACTTCATTTGCAGAATGGTACCAATCCGATAATTAATTTAAGCCGATTACGAAAATCCGTTTTCATCAATTGTTTTGATGAAATGAAATCCTCGCGGTTCATACCCTTGATTGTAGTAAAATCGATGGGCCGGAAAATTACCCGTAAAAGCATCTAACACCACACAAGAACAGGAAAGTTCTTTGGCTTTGGCATCAATAAAATCGGTAATTATTTTTCCAATTCCTTTTTTTCTATGATCTGGATGTACAATGAAATTATCAATTTCTAAATACGGTCCCGTCCATAATTTGGTATTGTACCAATAACCGGAAAGCCCAATACATTGCTTGTTTTCAAAAATAGCTACCTGTTTGTAGCCGTTTGGCAACATCGTGCTCAAGTAGGATTCATAGGTTTCAACCGTCATGTTAGGGTACAGAAAATGAATCATTTCTATTTGGGCAGCCATCTCTGAAACGGTTTCTAATTGTCGTATTTCCATTTTGGATTTTTAACTGTAAAATTAAAAAAAGCCAACAAATTTTGCTGGCTTTTTAGTTTTTTTATTCCCCCTTCGTGGGCTAGGGGGCTCTATCCTTTCAAAGCTTCCGCTCCACCAACGATTTCTAAAATTTCATTGGTAATTGCTGCTTGACGTGCTTTGTTGTAGGTCAATTTCAATTGGTCTCTCAATTCCGTTGCGTTGTCTGTCGCTTTGTGCATTGCTGTCATTCTAGCTCCGTGCTCTGAGGCAAATGAATCTCTGATCCCTTTGTACAATTGCGTTTTTAATGATTTTGGAATCAAGGTTAAAACAATATCTTCTTTTGAAGGTTCAAAGATATAATCTCCAGTTGATGCAACTTTATCTGATTTCAACGCTTCTAATGGCAAAAATTGTTCTGTTTGAACTATTTGTGTCGCTGCGTTTTTAAACTGATTGTAAACCAATTCGATTTTGTCATATTCTCCAGACACAAATTTCTGAGTTAATGCTTCTGCAATTGCAGCTACATTTTCAAAAGTTAAATTGTCAAAAACAGAACTTTGATTGTCAATAACCGAATGCGTTTTACTTAAAGTATCGTTTCCTTTTTTACCTATTGCAAAAACATCTACTTGCTTTCCTTCATAAAATACAGCTCTGTTTTTTACTTCCTTAATTACATTAGAATTAAATGCGCCACACAAACCTCTATTCGAAGTAATTGCTACAATTAATACTTTTTTAATTTCACGTTGAGTAGTAAACTCTCCGCCTGCATCACCATCAAGATTTGCAGAAAGATTTTGTAATAATTCCGTTAATTTTTCGGCATAAGGTCGCATTGCTGTTATTGCATCTTGTGCTTTTTTTAGCTTTGCTGCAGAAACCATTTTCATCGCAGAAGTAATCTGCATCGTTGATGAAACGGAAGTAATTCTATTACGGATTTCCTTTAAATTTGCCATTTATTATGGGTATTGGGTTGCTGGGTTTTAGGTGTTGGGTCAGAAATATATATAACCTAACACCCAAAACCTAGAACCTAATTAGTTATATTTCGCTGAAACTTCTTTTGCTACATTTTCGATAACAGACGTAATGTTGTCATCTAATTTTCCAGCTTTTAAAGCGTCAAGAGTATCTCTGTGTTTGTTGTTCAAGTATTCTAAAAAGTCTTTTTCGAATTCTTTTACTTTGTTTACAGGAACATTTCTCAACAAGTTTTTAGAACCTGCATAGATAATCGCAACTTGATCTTCAACAGTATAAGGACTGTTTAATCCTTGTTTTAAGATTTCAACGTTTCTTCTTCCTTTTTCAATTACGTTCAATGTTACCGCATCTAAATCAGAACCAAATTTAGCAAACGCTTCCAATTCACGGAATTGCGCTTGGTCTAATTTTAATGTTCCTGCTACTTTTTTCATTGATTTAATTTGTGCATTTCCACCAACACGAGATACCGAAATACCTACGTTAATTGCTGGACGAACCCCTGAATTAAACAAATCTCCATCAAGGAAAATCTGACCGTCAGTAATCGAAATTACGTTCGTTGGGATATACGCAGAAACGTCTCCCGCTTGAGTTTCAATAATTGGCAATGCAGTTAAAGATCCTCCTCCTTTTACAATTCCTTTCAAGGTATCTGGCAAGTCGTTCATGTTTTTTGCAATGTCATCATTAGCAATCACTTTACACGCTCTCTCTAATAAACGACTGTGCAAGTAAAAAACGTCTCCAGGATAAGCCTCACGTCCCGGTGGTCTTCTCAATAAAAGAGAAACCTCACGATAAGCAACGGCTTGCTTAGATAAATCATCATAAACAATTAAAGCTGGACGACCTGAATCTCTAAAATATTCTCCAATTGCTGCACCTGCAAAAGGAGCATAAACTTGCATTGGAGCTGGATCAGAAGCGTTAGCAGCAACAATAATGGTATACGCCATTGCTCCTTTTTCTTCTAACATTTTAGCAATTCCCGCTACAGTTGACGCTTTTTGCCCAATGGCAACATAGATACAAAATACTGGTTTTCCAGCATCGTAAAATTCTTTTTGATTCAAAATGGTATCAATACAAACCGTTGATTTTCCTGTTTGACGGTCACCAATTACCAATTCACGTTGTCCACGACCTACTGGAATCATAGCATCAACTGCTTTGATACCCGTTTGTAATGGTTCGGTTACCGGTTGACGGAAAATTACTCCAGGCGCTTTTCTTTCCAAAGGCATTTCGTATAAATCTCCACCAATTGGTCCTTTTCCATCAATTGGAAATCCAAGTGTATTTACTACACGACCTACCATTTGTTCTCCTGTTTTTAAAGAGGCAATACGTTGCGTTCTTTTGGCAGTAGAACCTTCTTTGATTCCTGTTGATGGTCCTAAAAGTACCACCCCAACATTGTCTTCTTCAAGGTTCAAAACGATTCCTTCCAATCCATTTT
>CANKLD010000019.1 GCA_947483095.1 Bacteroidota bacterium | reverse complement strand
TGGTAATTCTATAAGTAAGAATCAAACGGGCTATGTATTCCCAAAAACCAACTTTTAATTTCTTTTTCATAATCGTTATTAACGCGAGCAAAGGTAATTAAAACCACGAAAAATTAAAGTGAAACAAATAATTATTTGATTAAAAATTCGATAATAAATAAAATCCCAATTTTAAATTATTGTAATGAATTATGAATTGTATTAATTCTTATATTTGATTTTTGAATCTTTGCATTTAAAAACCGTTTTTACGTATATGAAAAACATAAAAAACACTTTCTTTTATCTAATCGTAACTGGTGGTTTCACTGCGTTAATTTATTGGATTATTTTAAAAGGCAAGTTTTTAGAAACCGCAAAAACAACCTCAAAAGTTATCCCTTCAACTGACCATTGGAACGAATTTATTAATTCGATGGTTGCCAATTTTCAAGATCCGTTGGCAATTTTGTTGGCACAAATAATCACCATAATTATAGTCGCTCGTTTTTTTGGATGGATTTTCAGAAAAATAGGTCAACCCTCAGTAATTGGAGAAATTATTGCGGGTATAGTTTTAGGGCCATCATTACTTGGAATGTACTTTCCAGACTTCTCTTCGGCCCTATTTCCCGTTCAATCTTTAGGAAATTTACAGTTTTTAAGCCAAATCGGATTGATCCTTTTTATGTTTGTTGTAGGGATGGAATTGGATTTAAAAGTGCTTAAAAACAAGGCAAATGAAGCTGTTGTGATAAGCCACGCTAGTATTGTAATCCCATTTGCATTAGGAATAGGACTCGCATTTTATGTATATCAAACATTTGCCCCAGTGGGGATTCCATTTTTATCCTTCAGCTTATTCATGGGAATTGCAATGAGTATAACGGCATTTCCGGTTTTGGCCAGAATTGTTCAAGAAAGAGGAATACACAAAACCAGGTTGGGAGCTATCGTAATTACTTGTGCTGCCGCCGATGACATCACCGCTTGGTGCTTACTTGCTGTAGTAATAGCTATTGTAAAAGCCGGAACATTTGACAGTGCATTATATGTTATTGGTCTTTCCGTTCTCTATGTTCTTATCATGCTTTTTATTGTAAAACCGTTCTTGAAAAGGGTAGGAGATTTATATTCAAAAAGCGAAAACTTAAGTAAACCAGTCGTAGCAATATTTTTTCTAACGTTGATTTTATCTTCCTATGCGACAAATATAATTGGAATTCATGCTTTATTTGGCGCCTTTATGACGGGGGTAATAATGCCTGATATTTCAAAATTTAGAAGTATTTTTATTGAAAAAGTAGAAGATGTTTCGGTAATATTATTATTGCCGTTATTCTTTGTGTTTACCGGTTTAAGAACTCAAATAGGATTAATTAACGATCCTTATATGTGGCAAGTTACCGGTTTTATTATATTGGTAGCGGTAGTTGGAAAATTCTTTGGTAGTGCATTAGCAGCAAAATTTGTAGGGCAAAGTTGGAAAGATAGTCTTACAATTGGCGCCTTGATGAACACTCGAGGGTTAATGGAATTAGTAGTTTTAAATATTGGATTGGACTTAAAAGTACTTACACCACAGGTTTTTACCATGATGGTTATTATGGCTTTGGTAACTACTTTTATGACCGGACCAGCATTGAATTTGATAAATTGGGCATTTAAATCTAAAAATAAATTTTTACCTGAAGAAATCAATAGCAAGAGTAAATTCAAAATATTATTGTTCTTTGGAAATAATGAAAAGGGAAAGTCATTGCTTAGATTAGCAAGCAGCCTAGTTAAAAAACAAAAAGAAAATGTAAATATTACAGCCATGCATTTAGTATTAAGTGACGAAATGCACGCTTATAATATGGAAGAATATGAAACAGATAGTTTTCTTCCTATAATTAATGAGTCAAAAATCTTGGAGCAACAAATAACCACTGTTTTCAAAGCTACAGTAGATGTGGAAACCGACATTGTTGAAATTGCAAATCAAGGAGAATACGACTTACTTCTTGTTGGGCTAGGAAAGTCCATTTTTGAAGGGACGATTTTAGGAAAAGTACTAGGATTTACCACAAGAATTATTAACCCTGATCGATTAATTGATAAATTTACTGGTAAAGAAGGGCTGTTTGAAAATTCTCCTTTTGATGAAAGAACAAGGCAAATTATCTCAAAAACCAAAATGCCATTAGGAATTTTAATCAATAAAGACCTTCAAACTGTAAATGAAGTTTTTGTTCCAATATTTAGTGCTGAAGATGGTTTTTTACTAGATTATGCGCAAAAGTTAATTTACAATAACGATTCGAAAATTGCAGTTTTAGATTGTAATAATCAAATAAAAAATAATTTTGTCATTGAAAATGCGGTTGATTCATTAGAAAATAACTATCCAAGTAATATGAGTTTATTGACCAATAAAGTCATTGAAAAAGAATTTTTAAACCGGCATGATTTAATGATAATCAGTTTAGAAAGTTGGAAAAAACTAGTAGATTCTCAAAGTGATTGGCTAAGTGATATTCCTTCTGTATTGATTGTAAAACCCTAATTAAGAAAATACTTCTTTCAATACTTCTACCGATTTTGGTTTTCTGAATCCTTCCAAATGATAACTGTAATAATCAATTAAGATTTTCAAAAGTAGTTGTTTTTCAATTACATGAAACGTTTTGATATCGCTTTCGAATTTCAGATTTATTAATTTTTTAAAAAGTATCGTTTCGTGTTCCGACAAAGAAGTTATGGCACTAAATGGGGAAAAATTACCTTCTTTCATTTCAAAAAAAGGCATTTCAAAATCAGAAATATCTGGATAAAACCCCAAGTATTTTGTTGCTTCTAATAAAAAAATAAGATGGAAATTTACCATATCTTCATTTGCGTCAAGCCACAATAAAGAAGTTTCTAAATAGGTAAATAGTGCTTCGTTTTCTTCCTCTTCATGAATGGAATAATGCATCATTTCTGATAAAAACAGTACAATAGTACTTTTAACTACATTGCTATGAATCGTTTGAAATGGGACTGCGAGTTTAATTTCTTTAAAATTTTCCAGAGTTCCTTTGTTCTTGTGAACGGCTTCAATTTCTAACAATGAAAAGGGTTGGAAGTAAGCAATTTTCTGATTTGATTTTCTTGACGAAAAAGCATCCCGAACAAAATAGGATTTAAGCCCATCAGAAAGCGTAAAGCATTTTACAATTAAGCTTTTCTCTTGGTATTTTATTGATGAAATGACAATCGCCCTGGTTTTTACTACCATTTTTTTATTGTGTATTGTAGATTAAAGGATAAAAAAGTTTAAAATTCAAAATAAATTACCTTATTATCATCACTTTTTTAACTGTAGTATCCATTGCATCTTGTGAAGAAATAAATATCATATAAACCCCAGAAGCCACATTATAATTACCAAAAGCTTTGGTATCCCATTGAATTGTTCCGCCTTGAGAAATGGTTTCGTAAACTAAATTGCCTTCTATATCGGTAATTTTTACATCGCATTTATTGGATAACCCACTAACTTTAACGGTGCCTTCAAATTCTGGTCGAACTGGATTTGGATATACATTTACATTACTTAAATCGGAACTTGCTGAAGTTGAAGTGCCTTTATAAGAAACCATCCCTTTATCTGTTGCAAAGAAAACTTCACCTGTAGTTGGGTTAATATCTATATCATTTATGGCATTACTAGGCAATGGGGAATTACTACTTGTAAATCGGTGAAGCGTTTGCTGCCCATCTGATGAGAATTGGAAAACTCCTGAATCAGCCGTTCCTACCCATTTATTGTTGGCGCCGTCCACTACAATATCGGTGATAAACTGTTCGTATAATAATTCTTGTGCCAATCCATTTTCTAAAATAATGATAGAACTTGAAGTTAATTGTTCATCGGTTGAAAAACGATCCACGCTTGAAAGCACTCTTAATCCATTTGTGGTTCCTATCCAAAGTTGGTTGCTATTATCAATTGCAACCACTCTAGCATCTACAACAGGCAAATTTCCTAATTCAGCACCAAGAGATATTTTCTTAAAAATATTTCCATTTTCATTGTATGCAATAACTCCATCAAAACTGGAGGCCATCCATTTAGTTCCATTTTTATCAACCACAACTTCCCCATAACTATTTAGATAATAGCGTTGAGAAATAGTTTCAATATTCACGCTTGACCATGCTCCTTGTGTTGAAAGTTTCTTTAACCCATTTTTAGACCATCCATTTCCAATCCATAAATTTCCTGATTTATCAAATGCTACTCCATTTATACGTATATCTTTATAATTTGGATTTGGTGGATTTAAAACTAATGATTCTAATGAGCTGTTACTTTCATTATACAAAACGGTAGGGATATCATTTTCAACTTTTAACAACCCCGAAAAAAAAGAACTTATATAAATCTGATTAGTGTTATTTGGATTTACTGTGATTTTAGAAAGTGCTTTTGCGCCTAAAACTGGAGAATAAGGAATGTGTTGCCAACCGTTTTCGGTATATTTACTAAATCCATAAGTGTTTAATCCATTGTAATCATAAGTATATGGATTATAATCTGCAGAATAACCCCCATAAACAGCCCATACATTTTTGGTGGAAGCATTAATTGAAAATAGCGCATTTCTTGAAGGTCCGTCGGGACTTAAAAAGGTAAAAGTTGTTGGATTATCAATCGTTGTAGTTATAATTCCATCTTCTAAAGTACCCATGTAAAGTACATTGTCGATAATAGTTGCACAAGTAAATTTAGCTGAAATATTAGGAATTTGATTGCTGTTTATTTGCAACAACAAACTCAAGTTTTGGTTATAAACATAAACACTCGTTTGTGTAGAAATCAATAAATAATTGCCGCTTGCCCTTAAATCATTTGCGACCGAAGGAAGGGTTTTGAAATAGGTGAAAACCGAACCATCTAGTTTAAATAGTTGCCCCCAATTTGAAGAAGCAATTACCTGGGAGCCAAAAGTTTCTACCCCTGAGAATCCTCCACCATTAACTTGCGTCCATTGATTGTAATCGTTCAAGTTAGGATTGGTTATACTTGCGGTTTTTATTCCAACTGAAGTTACAGCATATATAATTCCATTACTAATTGCGGTTTGAGAAACTTTAATTTCTGCTCCTAAATCACCAATTCTGTAGGTGTCTCCAAAACCAGAAGTTGCTAAATTATATTGAACAATTCCAAAATCACAGGATACATATAGAATCCCGTTGTATTCCATAAAATGATTAATTTTTTTAAAATTTTGATTGACACTGTTAGTGATGACATCAACAACATTTAACATCGTTCCATCGGTATCATTCACTATCATAATCAATCCATTTTCGTAGCCAATGATGGTTTTATTAAATACAGTACTGTGGTACATTGAAGAAATGGTTTGTCCTGAAAGTCCGTCAATAGTATTGGTAGTTTTAAGGGTATTTGTTGTAAGATTTTTAGAAAACAAGGCGTTTGTTGCGGCAGCAAAAAAAACAGTTGACGATTGAGAAATGTCTTTAATTTCTTTATAAGAGAAATAGCCCTTCCAAAATTGACTGTTTTGAGAAAAGCCAATTTGAATTGAAATTAAACTAACAAGTAATACTAACGGGTACTTCATTTTAATTTTTTACAAACACAAATATACTATAAAACGAAATTATTATCGTTTTCATATACAAACAAAAAAATGCCCCACAAATGGTGAGGCATTTAATAAATATAGAGGTTGATTTTATACTACCCCTTGTGCCAACATTGCGTCAGCAACTTTAACAAATCCAGCTATGTTTGCTCCTTTAACATAGTCAACATATCCGTTTTCATCGGTTCCATATTGTACACATGAAGCATGAATAGCAAGCATAATATTTTTTAATCTTTCATCAACTTCTTCAGATGTCCAACTTAATCTCAATGAGTTTTGAGACATTTCTAATCCTGAAGTTGCAACTCCACCCGCATTTGAAGCCTTTCCTGGCGCAAATAATATTTTTGCTTTTTGGAAAACAATTATAGCTTCTGGCGTTGTTGGCATGTTAGCGCCTTCAGCCACGCAGATACATCCATTTGAAACAAGTTTTTTTGCTTCGTCTCCGTTCAATTCGTTTTGAGTTGCACATGGTAAGGCAACATCACATTTAACTTCCCAAGGGCGTTTCCCTGCAACAAATTTTGCATTTGGATACTTCGTTAAATAATCGCTTATTCTTCCTCGTAATTCATTTTTGATTTTCATTACGTAATCTAATTTTGCAGCGTCAATTCCATCGGCGTCATAAATATACCCAGATGAATCAGATAAAGTAACCACTTTACCGCCTAATTGATTCGCTTTTTCAGCAGCATATTGTGCTACGTTTCCAGATCCAGAAATTACAACTGTTTTTCCTGTAAAACTATCTCCTTTAGTATTCAACATACTTTGTGCAAAGTAAACATCACCATATCCAGTAGCTTCAGGGCGAATTAGTGACCCTCCAAAAGAAATTCCTTTTCCGGTTAAAACTCCTGTAAACTCGTTTCTTAATCTTTTATATTGACCAAACATATAACCAACTTCACGACCTCCAACACCAATATCTCCGGCTGGTACGTCAGTATTATCTCCAATATGTTTTGATAATTCCGTCATAAATGCTTGACAAAAATGCATTACTTCATTATCCGATTTTCCTTTAGGATCAAAATCGGCTCCTCCTTTACCGCCTCCCATTGGTAATGTGGTTAAACTGTTTTTGAAAGTTTGCTCGAAAGCTAAAAATTTCAAAATACTTAAATTCACTGAAGGATGAAAACGAATTCCTCCTTTATAAGGTCCAATAGCAGAATTCATTTGAATTCTATACCCTCTATTAACTTGAATATCTCCTTTATCATCTGTCCAAACTACCCGAAAAGTTATGATTCGATCTGATTCGACCATTCTTTCCAAAAGCATTTTGTTTTGATATTTTTTATTTTTCTCAATAAATGGGATTACTGTTTCAGCAACTTCATGAACGGCTTGCATAAATTCTGGCTCGTTGGAATTTCTTTTAGCTACGGCTTCTACAAAAGATTTAATACTTTCTGACATATTATTTTTTAATTTAACGGTTTAAGAAAACGTTTTCGTAATTTAATACAAATATACATTTTAATCAATAAAAACCGAAATATATTTTAATTTGACAATAGAATTATCTTTATTTTATGAAAAATTAAAAATAAATGAATATTATTCATTAATTTATATTATAATGTCAATTTATTATTAAGTAAAATAGAATTTTACTATTATTTTATAATAATTAAGCTAACGCCTGAGTTAAGTCTTCTAAAAGATCTTCAATGTCTTCAATTCCAACACTTAAACGAACTAAATCATCCGAAATTCCAATTTCTTTTCGTTTAACTTCAGGAATTGAAGCGTGTGTCATTAATGCCGGATGGTTGGCTAATGATTCAACACCGCCTAAAGATTCTGCCAGAGTGAAGACTTTAAGCTTTTCAAGAAATTCTATTGAATCTTCTTTTCTTCCTGAAGCAAATGTAAATGAAACCATTCCTCCAAAACCACTCATTTGCTTTTTTGCAATTTCATGATACGGATGGCTTGGTAATCCAGGATAAAAAACGGTTTTAATTTTAGGGTGATTGTTTAAAAAATCAACAACTTTTCCACCATTCTCACAATGCCTTTGAACTCTTAAATGAAGTGTTTTTATTCCTCTCAAAACTAAAAAACTATCCATTGGACCTAATGTTCCTCCAGTTGCAAATTGCTGAAAATGCAATTGTTTTCCTAGCTCTTCGTCTTTAACAATTAGTGCTCCCGCAATTACATCGGAATGTCCTCCAAGATATTTTGTTGCGGAATGCATCACTATATCGGCACCTAGATCTAACGGTTTTTGCAAATAAGGGGTTGCGAAAGTATTGTCAACTGCAAAAAGGATTTTATGTTGTTTGGTAATTTTAGCAATTTCTTGAATATCCGCCAATTTCATCAAAGGATTTGTTGGAGTTTCAACCCAAACTAATTTGGTGTTTTCGTTGATTAATGATTTAAATTTCTCCATATCATTCATATCAACAAAGTGAAATTTTATACCAGAATCTTTATAAATTCTAGTGAACATTCGGTACGTTCCGCCATATAAATCATCCATTGCGATAATTTCGTCACCTGATTTAAAGGAACGCAAAAGACAATCTGTTGCTGCCAATCCAGAGGAGAATGCCAATCCGCGAGCTCCATTTTCGATACTTGCCAATGCATTTTCTAAAGCAGAACGTGTTGGATTTGCTGCACGGCTGTATTCGTAATCAGGATTCAAAGGTTGTCCTGGACTGGTTTGAACAAAAGTTGAAGTTTGATAAACTGGGGGCATTACAGCTCCTGTTGCGGGATCATGATGTTGTCCGCCGTGAATGGTTTTGGTATTGAATTTCATAAAGGCTATTTTTTTGTAAAGATATAAATTGTAAGTCTTTATTTTTTATTAAAAACGCCCTTTTTTACTTCAAATGAATTTTCTTTGCATAAAAGAAATAAGTTACTTATGATTAACAAAATTTATTACCTCGGAACTTGCGATACCTGTCGCAAAATAATAAAATCGCTACCTAAAGGGAATGATTTGGTTTTTCATGACATTAAGCAAAACCCAATTACAGAAGAAGAATTGGAAGAAATGCACCAACTTTCCCGAAGCTACGAATCGTTATTTAGCAAGAAAGCCATTTTGTATAAAACGATGGATTTAAAAAATAAACAATTATCTGAATCCGATTATAAAAATTTGATTTTGGAAAATTATACTTTTTTAAGTCGCCCAGTATTTATTATAAATGGTGGTATTTATATTGGCAACAGCCAACAAAATATGCTTCAAGTAATGAAAGTATTGAATAATGACTAAAAGAAATATTGCCTTAATTGGCGCCACCTTTGTATCCTTAATTTACGGAGTAACCTTCACGATAGCAAAAGATGTAATGCCCCATTATATTGATGCCTATGGTTTCATTTTGTTGCGCGTGGGCGGTTCAGCGCTATTATTTTGGAGTGTTTGGTTCTTCATGAGAATGCTAAAAGTGAGTCCAAATGAAAAAATTGCTCTGCATGATTTTCCTAGAATAATTGCCTGTGCTTTTTTTGGCGTAGCCTTAAATATGCTTTCCTTTTTTAAAGGGTTGAGCTTGACATCGCCAATATCCGCAGCCGTAATTATGGTGTGTACGCCCTTAATAGTATTGATATTATCGGCAATTATCATCAAGGAAAAAATGCGAAAAAGAAAAGTTTTCGGAATCTTTTTAGGATTATTTGGTACTTCTTTTTTAATACTTTACGGAAAATCTGTTGGCGATAGTTCATCGGCAAGTTGGGGAAATTTTTTGGTTTTAGTCAACGCTATTTCCTATGGTTTTTACCTCGTAATCGTAAAGAAATTAATGGATAAATACAACGCTTTTACTTTTGTAAAGTGGATATATTTGTTTGGATTTATAATGGTAATTCCTTTTGGCTGGAGCCAATTTCATGGCGTTAATTGGGCCGTAGTTCCATCAGATATTGTATGGAAAATAGGTTTTGTAGTTGTGTTTTCAACCTTTTTTACTTACTTGCTAAACCTGCTTTCTATGCGAGAATTGAATCCAACTTTGGTGGCGGTATTTGTTTATTTGCAACCTGTTTTCGCTACTGTTTTCGCAATTAGTTTAGGGAAAGACGAATTGAATTGGGTGAAAATAAGTGCTGCAATTTTAATATTTTCAGGTGTTTATTTGGTAACTGCTAAGAAAAAGGAACAACCGCTGAAAAATTGAAAAACAACCACTGAAAAGTTTTTCATTATCTTTGAATACATTTTATAAAATTATGATACAATCAATGACTGGTTTTGGGAAAGCAACATTGCAATTACCAACAAAAAAAATAACCGTTGAAGCCAAATCTTTAAACAGTAAAGGTTTGGATTTAAGCGTGAGAATGCCTTCTGTTTATCGCGAAATGGAATTGGGTTTGCGCAACGAAATTTCATTGGCTTTAGAACGAGGAAAGATTGATTTTTCCATTTATATTGAAAGTACGGCAGAACAAACCTCAACCAAGGTAAATGTGCCAATAGTAAAAGCCTATATGGCACAACTTCGTGAAATTTATGGCGATGCCGATGAAACAGAATTGATGAAAATGGCTGTAAGAATGCCAGACACAATGAAAATTGAACGAGAAGAAATTGACGAAAATGATTGGTTTGAAATTCAAAAAGTAATCAAAGAAGCGATTTCTAATATTTTGAATTTCCGTCAAGCAGAAGGGTTGTCGTTGGATAAAGAATTTCAATTGCGAATTGGAAATATCCGTCAATATATGAACGATGCTTTGGCGCTCGATCCAGAACGTGTTCAGGCAATAAAAGACCGTTTACAAACTGCAATAGCAGAATTAAAAGTCAATGTAGATGAAAATCGTTTTGAGCAAGAATTGATTTATTATTTGGAGAAATTAGACATTACTGAAGAGAAAGTTCGATTGACAAATCACCTGGATTATTTCTTAGAAACGATAAAAGGAAAAGAAGCCAATGGGAGAAAACTAGGATTTATAACTCAAGAAATGGGTCGTGAAATTAATACCATGGGTTCTAAATCCAATCACGCACAAATGCAAAAATTGGTAGTGATGATGAAGGATGAATTAGAGAAAATTAAAGAACAGGTTTTGAATGTGTTGTAAAAAGCTTTAAGCATTAGGCTATAGGCATAAAGCAAATAAAAAATGAAAAAAGGAAAATTAATAGTTTTTTCTGCACCTTCAGGATCAGGTAAAACAACAATTGTAAAACATTTACTTGGATTAGAAGATTTAAATTTAGAATTTTCTATTTCGGCAGCTTCCCGCGAACCTCGGGGCGAAGAAGTAAATGGAAAAGAGTATTATTTTATTTCTACAGAACAGTTCAAGAAACACATCAAAGGGGAAGATTTTTTAGAATGGGAAGAAGTGTATCGGGATAATTTTTACGGGACTTTGAAAAGTGAAATCGAACGCATTTGGGCTTTAGGAAAAAATGTAATTTTTGATATTGATGTGGCTGGCGGATTGCGAATTAAACATAAATTTCCCGAGCAAACATTAGCAGTTTTTGTAAAACCACCAAGCATCGACGAACTTAAAATCCGTTTGAAAAAACGTTCTACAGAAAGTGATGATAAGATAAATATGAGAATTGCAAAGGCTTCTGTTGAATTGGCAACAGCGCCACAATTTGACAAAATTATTAAAAATTACGATTTAGATATTGCTAAAGAAGAGGCGTATCAATTGGTGAAAGCATTTGTAGAAGATTTATAGTATTACACTAAGATTCACTAAAAAAACACAAAGACGCACAAAATTCTTTTCTTATCTTCGTGAAAAACTTCGTGAATCTTTGTGAAACAAAACAATTATGAAAATTGGACTTTATTTTGGAACCTTCAACCCTATTCATGTTGGGCACTTAATTATTGCCAATCACTTTGCGGAACACTCTGATATAAATCAGGTTTGGATGGTGGTGACTCCGCACAATCCATTGAAAAATAAAGATACTTTACTTAAAGATTCCACCCGTTTAGAATTGGTTCATTTGGCAACAGAAGATTTTCCAAAAATTAAACCATGCGACATTGAATTCCAATTGCCTCAACCGAATTATACCGTAAATACTTTAGCACATTTACAAGATAAATATCCTAAAAATGAGTTTTCATTGATTATGGGCGAAGACAATTTAAAGTCTTTTCACAAATGGAAAAACCATGAGGTAATTCTTGAAAATCACGCTATTTATGTTTACCCTAGAGTGGATGAAAATGGACAAACGAATAATGATGTGGAGAAATATGGTTTCAAAAACCACCCTAAAGTTCGTTTTATAGCGGCTCCAATAGTTGAAATTTCTGCTACATTTATCAGAAATTCAATTAAAAAAAAGAAGAATATTCAGCCACTTTTACCGAATAAAGTTTGGGAATATATTGATCACAACAATTTGTATAGAAAGTAATAACCGTTATTTTATCGCATTAGGGATGGCAGTGAAAATCCCACACTTTTTAGTGTGGATTGAAGCGAACAGCCCGACAGCACTGCAACGCTAGTGGAAGTGGGGAAATGCCCAAATAAAAAAATTATTCTTTAATTTTCTTTAGGGATGTTTTTATTCCTTTGATTAATGAGGAGCTGAATCCTTCGTGTTCCATTTCGTTGAGACCTACTATGGTACATCCTTGTGGTGTGGTTACGCGGTCTATTAATTGTTCCGGATGAATTTTTTCTACTAACGCCATTGTTGCAGCGCCTTTTGCTGTTTGTGAAGCGATGGAAAGTGCGGTGGCAGCGTCGAAACCAATTTCGATTCCGGCTTGCATTGAGGCGCGAATATAGCGCAAAGCGTAAGCCGTTCCACAAGCGCCAAGAACTGTTGCGGCATCCATTAATTTTTCATCAATTACAGAAACAGTGCCTAAATCATTGAACAGTTGGATGACTTTTTCTGCGTCATTTTTGTCTTTATCAAGATAAGAAATACAGGTTGCCGATTCACCAAAACGAGCCGCAATATTGGGCATTATATGAATTATAGTATGTTCAGAATTGGTTTTTTCTTGAAGTGAATCAATAGACAATCCGCTCACGGCCGAAGCAATGATTTTGTTTTTTATTGAAGGTAAAATTTCTTCTAAAACTACATCAACTTGATAGGGTTTTATGGTTAATATGATAATATCTGCCTCTTGAATATCCTGCTTATTATCTGAGGAAACAATGATTCCTTGTTGCTCTAAATGCAGAATACTTTGGGTATTTCTTCTAGTTATGGTTACTTGATTTCCAGAAGAATACTTGGATATCCCAACAGCAATTGCAACTCCTAAATTTCCGCCTCCGATGATGTGAATTTTCATTTTTTATTTTTTTAAAAACCTAATATTAATTTTGCAATAGAGAAATAGATAAGAATTCCGAAAATATCGTTACTTGTAGTGATAAATGGACCAGTAGCTAAAGCGGGATCAATTTTAAATTTATTTAACAATAGTGGTATAAATGTTCCTATTAATGAGGCTATTATTATTACAGAAATCAATGCCGTAGTTACAATTACACCAATAATAATTTCAACATTTAGTAGGAAATGACTCCCTAAAAATAAAATGGTTGCTAGAATTATTCCGTTCAATAAACTCAAAGAAACTTCTTTTATTAATCTGTTAAATAAAGTGCCGCTTAAGGAGTCGTTTGCCAAACCTTGCACGATAATTGCCGAAGATTGTACCCCAACATTTCCAGCCATAGCGGCAATTAAAGGGGTGAAAAAGAATAAATTTCCGTGTAGCAGCATTGCTCCTTCAAACAATCCTAAAACTTTCACAGAGATAAAACCTCCTAAAAGTGCTAATACTAACCATGGTAAACGCGCTTTTGTATGTTCAAGAATACTATCATCGGCTTCAATATCTTGAGAAATACCCGCAGCCAATTGGTAATCTTGATCGGCTTCATCTTTAATTACGTCCACGATATCGTCAATGGTGATTCGACCAACTAATCTCCCCAATTCGTCAATTACAGGAATAGCTTCTAAATCGTATTTTTGCATAATTCGAGCCACTTCAACGTCTTCAGTATCGACTTTTACAAAATTTAATTTACGAATATAGACTTCGCTTATAGGAGTTTTAGCTGATGTTGTTAATAAATCCTTTAAAGAAAGGCGTCCCAATAATTTATCTTGATCATCAACAACATAAATGGAATGCACCCGGGAAATATTTTCGGCTTGGATACGCATTTCTTTTATGCAGGTAAGTACATTCCAATTTTCGTAAACTTTTACTAATTCTTTGTGCATAATTCCACCTGCAGTATCTTCTTTGTAACGCAATAAATCAACAATGTCTTTTGCGTGTTCAACGTCTAGAAGTTCCGAGATTACTTCCTCTTTTTTACTTTGAGAAAGTTCGGCGATAATATCGGCAGCATCGTTAGTATCTAATTCATCCAGCTCTTCGGCGATTTCTTTTGGAGACAATCGACTTAAGATGTTTTCCCTTAAATCGTCATCTAACTCAAGAAGGATTTCGGCAGTTTTATCACTGTCTAATACTTTGAAAATATAGGTTGCTTCATTAAAATCAAGTTCTTCAAGAATTTCAGCAATATCAGCATGGTGCATATCATTAAGCAACACTTCCAATTGCTGGTCGTCTTTGCTTTTGATAAGTTGTTCAATTTGAACAATTAGCTCTTTACTGATTTTAAACTGCATCGGCTTCTATTTTTTGAGTGAGTTCGATAAATTGTTGCACGTTCAACTGCTCTGGACGTAGGTCAAAGATAGTGTCTTCTCGCAAATTATCCGACAAATTTAGTGTTTTTAAACTATTACGCAATGTTTTTCGACGTTGTTGAAAGGCCGTTTTTACAACGGTAAAGAATAATTTTTCACCACAAGGCAAACTAAAATCTGCTTTTCTTCTTAATCGTAACACCCCCGATTTTACTTTTGGTGGTGGTATAAAAACATGTTCGTCCACCGTAAAAAGGTATTCGGCATCATAAAAAGCTTGTACTAAGACCGATAAAATTCCGTAGGCTTTTGTTCCTTTTTTCTCACAAATTCTTTCGGCAACTTCTTTCTGAAACATCCCAGCAAATTCTGGAATTTGGTTTCGGAATTCTAAAGTTCGGAATACAATTTGGGTAGAAATATTGTATGGAAAATTCCCAATTATTCCAAATTGCTTGCCTTCGAAAGTCTCATTTATATTGTATCTCAAGAAATCTTTTGAAATGATTTTGTCTTTTAATTTCGGAAAGTTTTCATCTAAATACGTCACCGATTCGGTATCAATTTCAATCACGTAGGTTGTAATTGGTTTTTCCAATAAATACTTGGTCAAAACTCCCATTCCAGGTCCTATTTCTAGAACATCATCGTAACCTTCAAAGTTCAAAGTACCAGCAATTGCTGCAGCAATACTTTCGTCTTTCAAGAAATGCTGTCCTAGGTGTTTTTTTGCTTTTACTTTTTCCATAATTCTTATCTGGCAAATTAAGTCTATTTTTTATAACCGATTTTCGCCCTTTCTTTTTTTGTTTCCTTCTTTTCAATTAATTCGTCAAGATACTGAAAAACCAATTCTATATTCTTCCCTTGATTTTCAATTTTCTTTTTAATTGTTTCCACGTCCAATCTTAGTTCGGTGGTATCAACCAGCATTTTTCTAATTTTTGTAAATATTCTCATAATTTGAATATTTGTTTGAATGGCTTTTTCACTATTCAATATACTCGAAAGCATCAAAACTCCATGTTCGGTGAAAACCATAGGAGCATACCTTAATCCCATCTTGTCGGAATTGGAGGTCGCAAATTGCGACCTCCAATTTTCAAATTCTTCTTTAGTCAATTCAAACATGAAATCCTCGGGAAACCTAGATAAATTCCTCTTTACTTGCTCTTTCAATCTTTTAGTTTCAACCCCATAAAGTGCCGCCAAATCTCGATCTAACATTACTTTTTGATTTCTGAAAAAGTAAATTTTGTTTATTACTACATCATTTGAAATTAACGAAATTTCGGTGCTCATAATTTTATTTTTTTGGTTTATATTTTAATTTGGAGATCACAATTTGTGACCTCCAATAGTATTTTATTCTAGGTTGATGTCGCAAATTGCGACTTCAAGTTTCAAAAAAAACCTATTTTAATGTTCTGAAATTAATTCTAATTCCGTTCTGAATGCCAACATTTTATCGCCAAACAATGCCGCTCCTTCTTCTCTCAACCGTGGTGCATCTTCTTCGTAATATCTTTGAAGCAACTCTTTGTTGTTTGTTGTATATTGAATGGAATAGGTAACTCCGCCCATTTCTTCTTCAATAAGGACTTTCACCATTCTTGCCGAAGTGAATTTCCCAGTTGCTAAAACATCGTTAATATGTTTTTCTTGCATCCAAGTCATCCATTGGTCATGAACACTTTCGTGAATGTTAATTGTTACGTTGTAAATTATCATGTCTTATAGTTTAATCCTCTCCCCTCCCGAAGCTTCGGGGCTCTCCAAAGGAAAGGGAGCCGAAAGTGAATATCATTAATTTGTTTTAATTTAAATATCGTTTCTTTTGTTCCCCCTTTGGGGGTTAGGGGGCAAGGTCACCCCGCAATTCCCTGAATTTTCTTCTCGCCTCAATAAAATAAATACTGTCTTGGTGATGAAATACTAATTTCTCATAAAAGGACTTCGCCTTTTCTATATCTAATAATTTTTTGCTATACATCTCGGCAGTGAAAAACAAAGCTTCATCTACATAAATTCCTTCAGCATGTTTGTCTATTATTGTCTGGTATTGGCTTAAAGCCAATTGAAAATTGCCTAATTTTTCGTAGGATTTTCCCAATCGATATAAGGTTACACTTTCAATTTCACTTCCTTTGAAATTTTTCAAAATATCCTGAAATTGAAGTAATGCTTCTTGTGGTTTATTTTGGTACAAAAGATAATCGCCTCGAGCAAATTGTTTTAATGCCGTTTGAGTTGAATCGGCTATGGTATTGTCATTAATTAATAGAAAATATTCCAAAGCGTCATTGGCAATTAATTGCGAAGAAACCGATTTTAGTTCTTTAAATTGTTTCAATGCCCAAACAAAATCTCCTTTAAAATAGCTTGTTTTTGCTGATTTTAAGGTAGCTTCGTGACCAATTACATCGTTTTTTAAATCTTCTTCAATTTGAGAATAATACAAAGAGGCTTGGTTGAATTTTTCTTCAAATAAAAAAATATCTGCCAATTCCATTTTTACGTCTGCTTTTTGATACTCATCCAACGGAAGCTCTAAAGCGGTTTTCAATATTGCTTTGCCTAGCGTTGGATTCTTCATTTGAAAAGTAGTAAAGTGCGCTTTTAATAGTTGTAATTTTATTGAATACGGGGTAATTCCATATTGATTTAATAAAGAAACCAAGTCTTTTTCTATTTCCGAATAGTCTTTGATTGCAGGGTCATTTATTTTCATTTCAGTAAGAAAATAGTGTGCCTGCATTTGTAAATCGGTGTCTTTTGAATTTTCTAAAATAAAAGCTAGGATTTCTTTTGCGGTCTCTTTCTCCTCTTCTTCAATAGAAATTTGAGCTAAATTTATAATGTTGGATAGCGATTCCGGATTTCTTTTATAAATGGCTTTTTCTTGAATAAAAGCTTTGCCGAATTCTTTTTGTTGAACGTAATACCAACTCAAATATTGATTCCAAAATACATCTTGGTTTTTTTGGATTCTAATTAAAAGTGCTT
>CANKLD010000018.1 GCA_947483095.1 Bacteroidota bacterium | reverse complement strand
TTTGTTGTTTTTGCTTGTTTGAGCAAATTTCAATACTTTAACTTTTATCATAAAAGTTAAATATTCAGTTATTTCTTTTGTCTTTTTCATAATCGTAATACTATCTTAGTTTTTGCTAATTTAGTCTACAATGCTGTGACGTATTCACACTTCCGATTAAGAAATTCCCAACGATTAAATTAATCTTCAATATATTTTTGTGCAACAGTAATAAATTTATAAAATCCAATTTTAGTGGCTAGTGTTTTTAATAGAGAGTAATTTTCATTCACTTTGTGGAGGTCTTTTTCATAAAAATATAACTTAATTTTTGTTAAATAATAGAAAAGTGTAATATAATCGGTATAGGCTAATTCAATCTTATCTAATTCTACGAAAGCTAAATTATTTTTAGCCGCTTTTAAGTTTCCTGTATTTATGTTTACGCTTGCTATGCCTATTAAATAATTGGCGACAGCACTTTTTGAAGACCATCTATCCACTTCAAATAGTTCTTCATAATAGGTATCAATAATCGAATTTAAAAAATCATATTCTTCTTTTAGTACAAGCGCAGGCACTATCTCGATCAATAAGAGATGAGGCTGTGTTGTTTTGAGTTCTTTTTTAATTGAATTTTCAAGTGAGGCATCTGTTTTTTCAGTTCTAAATATTTTATAACCATAATACCTGCCCAATAGAACCGGATAAAGTGACTCCGATTTTTGTGGTAAATCAATTAAAACGGCACTGTAGTCTTCATTAGAATAAAATTTTTGATAGAATGCCATTAATGAGGTGAAAAGAAAATCAGATTCATTGGCATTGCATTTATTAATCATTTTGATTACCTCAAGATAATAACCGTTTAAATGCGAATAGTCTATAAAACATAAGGGGCCAGAATTTCTAAAACTTTCAAAAGAGATAAGTACTTTGTAAATGTTTAGAGCAACTTTTGTCTCTAATTTATAAAAGCTAAAAGTAGTGAGAAGTGCAAATTTGGTAAGCGCACTGTCACTTAATTTCTGGTAATCAAAAAAAGTAAAAAAGACGATAAGAGAGTCAATCTTATTTTTTTCAATTAAAAAACAAACATGATTGGCAACCGCGATAATATTATTTTCGTTTTGTAAAGAAGCATTAAACCCTATTAACTCGTTTTCTTCTAATGCATTTTCGTTAAGCTGTAACCGCAACATTTTAATTTGAAAATACCATTCATCATAATTCAGCTTATTATTGATATAATTGGAATAGGATGTAAACCCCAAATATTTTGATAATATGTTCAATGTTGCACTTGAAGGCACTGTTTTAGGTAAAAAACCAAACAATCTTCTCAAGGTATTGTAGCCAATTTGAACTCCAATACTAGCTTCTATTTCTTCTTTTAGATTTTTTATATCTCTTACGCTCTCCACCCTAATGCCAGATTTCTTTTGTATATCTATTAGTATTTGAGAAATAATGTTTTTCATAATGGGCTATTGATGGGCTAAATATAGTAATTAATAAAGATAAATTTGATTTTATTAAACAATTAAAATCCTGACTAAAATTAACTTAAATCTAAAAGCTAAAACCATGAAAAGACTAATATTAAATTTCACTTGTTTGTTATTTGCAATATCAACATATTCACAAGTTTTAAAAACATATAGTGGCCAATACAGCATAAATAAAACTTTTGGAGTAATTCCTTTTAATCTAGTTAAAGGAAATGCTACATATACTTACTTCGAAAACCAAGATTATGAAAGAATTTTATCAGGAAATTTTATTTATAATGGTAGTTATAATAATTATGGAAATAAAATGAATATTAATACTACTGGTGCATACAAAGACAATCTGAAAAATGGAATTTGGCAATCCAAAATAGTAATTACAATTGGAAAAAAACCCAATAGTTTAAATGTTTTACTAAATTATACAAAAGGAATTCCAAATGGATTATGGAAATATGATTATTTAGAAAACAATATTTCAAAAACAGAAAATGCTGTTTTAACTTTTATAAATAATACTGTTGTTGGTAAATTTACAATAAAAAGTATTCCACAACATATTGAAGTATTCGGACAAAATGATAATGATGGATTCTTGACAGGTAAGATTATAGCTAATACTTTGGATACAAATGAAGAACTAATAATGGATTATGAAGAAGGCTTTAAAATAAAACACATAATGCGCAATAAGAGTACTGGTGTCATTTCTGATAAATATAACGCGACACCCGAAGAAATAGAAAATTTTCGTAAAATCAAACAACTAACCATCGCAGGTGATCAAATTAGCTTAGATAAATTACCTTTTAAATTAGAATATGACTACAACAATATAATCTATGATGCAGCTGTTAAGTTATTCGAGAATGCCCCTTCTAATGCATTTTCTGGAGACAAATCATTTGACTTAGACAATAGTACATTTAAATGGGTTGGATTCAAAACAAAATTTTTAGTAAAAAAGGATTCTAATTAGATTCAACAAATTTAAATGATTAATTATATTATAACCTTTGTTTATAATATGATATAATTATTTAGTTTATAATCTTAAAAAAAACACTTATTCAGAAACAACTTTTGAAATAAACTAATTTTTTTGCTTGCTCTAATATTTATGCAAATTACATTAGCTTTCTCTTAAAAAACATTCAAAATATATTCAAAAGAGAACCAAAAATTAGTGGATGATAGATTCGTGCCATCAGATACATTAGGGAGATACCAATGAATGTAAAAATTATAGTATCAAAGTAAGAAATTGAAATATACTCAGGTAAACCTCGATTATTTATTATTAACCCTAACAAACTTAAACTGACCTATGAAAAAGATTTGGGAGCAGAATTCTATTGTAAAAAAAGAAAAATAATAATTAGAATGTTTGGGATTGATCGATTATCAGAAGGTTGGGTTATGATTATTAAAGATAATAAGGCTACTGTTTATACTTTTTTGTAAGTAAATAATTTAATTAAAAAAACAACAAGATAACCGATATCTATTAAACAATAGTTATGCCTTCTTATTTTGAACAAACCAAATTTAATTAAAATAATATGTACAACGAACAAATTGAAAATCTCATCCATCTTGCATTAGCAGATGGCGAGTTGACAGAAAAAGAAAAACAAATTCTTTTCAAAAAAGCGGAAGCAGCAGGCATTGACCTTGACGAATTTGAAATGGTACTTGATTCCAAACTATTTGAAAAACAACAGACTATTAAGGCGGCTGCTCCTTCTGTCGCAGCACCAAAATCAGACAAATTTGGAGATGTTAAAAAATGTCCTGCATGTGGTGCAATTGTAACTTCATTTTCAGCCAAATGTGGTGATTGCGGACATGAATTTTCTAACATAGAAGCTAATGCCTCAATTCAGAAATTATTTTTGCTATTAAGCGAATTAGATAATATACAATCTTCAATCCCTCTAGCAAAAACTTCATTCTTATCAATGGATGGTGAACGTGAAAACAAAAAAAAAGCAGAAGACCATATTAATAAAAAAGGTGAAGTAATTAAAAATTTTCCTGTACCAAACACAAAAAATGATATTCTTGAATTCTTATCATCTGCTATACCCCATGCAAGAAAAGTGAAAACAGGTTTTGGAAGCATGTTTGCATCAAAAGATTGGGGTGGGGCTGATAGTGATGCATATAAGGAGCAAGAAATAGCAAAAGCTTGGAAATATAAATGCGAACAAGTAGTCATGAAGGCAAGGTTTTCATTAAAAGAGGATAAGAAAGGACTTGAGGAAATAAATATGTATGCAAATGAACTTGGAATTAAATAAAATTAAAAAATAACATGGGACTATTTGGAAATAAATCAGAAGGCGGATTAATGGATATAATCCGCTGTGACGAGCAAGAATATCTTGTCTGGAAATGGCGACCTTCGGGTTCAGCAAATTCAACAAAAAAAGAAAATGCAATACGCTATGGTAGCAGCTTGCGAGTAAAAGATGGAGAACTTGCCGTTTTTGTTTACCAACAAAAAGACGGTTCAATGCAAGATTTCATTGTTGGCCCTTACGACCAAACAATTAAAACTGCAAACTTTCCTGTTTTATCAAGTATAGTAGGATTGGCTTTTGGAGGAGCTTCTCCATTTCAGGCAGAAATCTATTTCATGAATTTATCGGGTAATATTCAATTGAAATTTGGAATTCCTTATTTCGATGTATTTGACCCAAGATTTATGGATTTTGCAGTGCCGATGTCAGCAAGGGGAACAATAACTTTTAATGTGACTGATTACAAAGGGTTTATTAAATTAAACCGACTTATCAATTTTGAGTTAGATGATTTTAACAAGCAAATAAAGGATGCTGTAACGAAATATATCAAAGGAATCATTACAAATATTCCATCTGAAAAAGGTATTCCAGTTCTTCAAATGGAGAAGAAGCTATTAGAAATAAACGACTTAATTGCCGCATATTTAAAACCAAGAATGGAAAATGACTTTGGTGTAAATATGAAAGGTTTTGATTTAGCTACCATTGATGTTGATAAAGAAAGTCAGGGTTACGCAGAATTAAGAAAAGTTACAGCCGAGCAAACTACTCAAACTACTGTTGCTCAAACAGATGTTAACATTAAAAACATGTCAGACATGCAAGGTATTAACGCTTTGAATATGGAAGAAACATTACGAATTCAAAGAGAAGAAGCACAAAGAGCACAGAAACTGCAAACCGAAACCAACTTTATTGGTGCACATGCTTTAAACCAACAAACAGATGTTTTAAAAACTGGAGCAGAAAGTTTAGGTAATATGGGAAATATGGACATGGGCGGAGGCGGTGGAGGAATGAATCCTGCAGGCATGATGACAGGTATGATGATGGGCGGAGCTATGGGTAATCAAATGGCAGGCATGATGAATAATATGGGACAGAATATGAACCAACAACAAAATACACCACCACCACCACCGACAATCACTTATAGTGTTTCCGTAAACGGTCAAACAGCGGGACCTTTCAATTTACAACAATTACAACAAATGGTTCAAAACGGACAACTTACACAAAACACACATGTTTGGAAACAAGGTATGGCAGGTTGGGAAGTAGCAGGGAATATTCAAGAACTTGGTAATTTGTTTGGAGCTGTTCCTCCACCCCCTCCACCACCAATGCCGTAAATTATTTATAATTATAAAAGTGGAGTCCAGAACCCACTAAAAAAAACGGGGCGTATTCTGAAAAGCCAAATGAGTAGGAAAAATTAAAATATAATAAAATGAGTTTTTTATCAAACCTAATGGGCAATGCATCGGAATTGAATCCGGCAGAATTACAAACAGAATTTTCAAATGTATTGTTTGCAGGAGAGGAAATTGAATCAGCATTCAAAATCTTCAGAGATAAATGGGTTTTCACAAACAAGCGTTTAATTATGCAAGATGTACAAGGTATGACTGGCTCTAAAAAAGAGTACCATACTGTACCTTACAAATCAATTACACATTTCTTAGTTGAGACAGCTGGATCTTTTGATGCTGATTGTGAAATAGAAATTTGGATTTCCGGCTCAGCAACTTCATTAAAAAAAGATCTAAAAAAAGGAATCGATGTAATTGGACTTCAAAAGACCTTGGCTACTTATATTTGTAAATAATTTATTTTATGAATGACGATAGTTTCTTTTCAATAAACAGATTAGTAGAATTCGGAATGGGTATGGCTGTAGCACAACAAATGGTAAACACCATGAATAGCGCAATGACTAATATGCATGTTCCGGGTTCTATGAATCCAATGCAAACAGCACCACCTCAATTTTATTACGCAATGATAGAAGGCAATCAAGCTGGTCCATTTTCGGAGCAGGAATTATCCCGTTTAATTGCCGAAAAAAAAGTTGTTAAGGAAACTTACATTTGGAAACCAGGTTTACCAAAGTGGGAAATTGCTGAAAAATTACCTGAGATTTTAAAGTTGGTCGCATTAGCACCACCACCATTCCTACAAAATCCATAAGATTATGAAAATAAATTTTGTACAAACCATTATAGCCATAGCGGTAAGTTTACTTATCGCTTATGGCTTGTATAGTTTTCACAATAGTGAAAATAAAATACTTTTAAGTGCGGGTAGTTTTGTTTTTCTTGCCACAACATTGGCAATGTTCATCGGAGCAAGTTTTGAACTTCAAAGAACAACAACTAATATAAGAGTTGTTTCTGGAATTTTCTTTGCAATTGCCATGATTGGTAACCTGATTTTTACGTTTGTCAATTTTTCTGTACCAAGTTATGTAATTATTAATGGTATATTAATATTAGTTTTTATTTTAATTGTGTCCTTAATAAGCCAAGCAAAACAATAAAACATTATAGAAATAAGATTAGTATTATTTTTAAAAGTCAATTGACTAATTAATAATTTACTTTTCCAACTCCAAATCGTAACTAGCATTCGCTTTCTGAATAAGCTTATAGGAAACAAAGAATACCAAAACAAACAAAAGCAATAATCCAAAAAATAGGACATAATCTCCTATTAAGAAATTCCAAAAAATAAAATACAATAGAAAACCATTTCCGGTTTGAAGCAGCCAAGCCACAAGTCTTAGTTTAGAAAAAGATTTTCCGCTGTTGTTAAACGGTTTCCAAAAGCCGCCCGGTTTTATGGTTGTGGCAAAAGTTTCTAATGTTTTTGTTTCTGTCGGTAGAGTTAGAAAAGTAACCACTAACCAGGTAAAACAAACAGCTATTGTTAAAACTATAATTTTAATTGGATAATAATCAATGTTGAAGTTGGATTCAAAACCACTAATCAATTCATGAAAAGCGGTATTGTTTTCGTATAACCAATCCAAAACCGGTGGATAAATTAAAGCTGCAACCATCGCCGATAATTGTGACCAAGCATTAATCCGCCACCAATACCAACGCAAGATAAAAACAGGACCAACACCCGCAGTAATGGCAAATAAATATTTTGTAATTCCCACTAACGAATCGGCATAAATGGCAATTCCTCCGGCGGCTGTAATGATATATATCATTCCCAGTAGTCCCAACTTTTTTGCATTAGCATCACTCAAATTTGGATTAATAGTATGTTTATAAAAATTCTCAATTAACAAGGAACCTCCCCAATTTTGATTGTTTTGCACAAAAGAAAGAAAGGGAATCAGGAACATTAAAACCACTAAAATAAGCATCCATGGCGGTAGCGCTTTCACAAATAAAGCAGTAAAAGCCAATTCGCTATCTGCCGCACTATTCGCATAGCCATAACAAACCGCCATAAAAGGCAATGTAAACAACAATACCCTAAAAAGAACTATCGATAATGAAGGAATAAAAACACTTTTAATTAAGTCTTTACTGCTATTAGTTGCCATCAATTTTTGTCCATTCATATCCGGATAATCTAATATCGAAGCTGACCACCATTGCACCAAAACAAAAACAACAAAAGCATTAAAAGTTTTAGAACCTAGCGATGGAATAATATTGAAATTGCTTTTTGAAGATTGTATTGTTGCGGCTAAGTGAGCTAAACTACCCGTATTTAGCAATAAGCAACCGAATATAAAGAGAAACAACAGGATAAAAACAATAAATAAAACAAAATCTAGCTGAAGACGTTCTTTTAAACTATTGAAGAAAGTTAAAATTATAAGGAGAAAAGTCAATGACCAAATCGCTAAATTGATTTCTATGACAACAATAAAACAGAAAATTTTAGCAAAAGCCAACAAACTAAAACTAATAAAAAAAGGAATTACCAACAAGCCTAAATACAAGCTTCTAAATTGATGCAGTATCTTGGCCCCCGTTCCAGAATACCTAAAAAACAAAAATTCATTTTCAGTTTTTACAGGAACTTTTCGCCACAAATGGGCAAAAAAAGAAATACTAAAAGCCGATCCGATTCCAGCACTCCAGTACAACCACATATTGGATAGTTGCCCTTTTAACAAAGACGCACAAATCAGCTGTGGTTCTATTATAATACCACCGGCCAATATCATTGAGAAACCAATGAGCCACCACGATTCATTTTTGGAGTAAAACAAACTGGTTAATGCTTTTATTTTTGCTTTTGAAGAGGGAGGGTTCAAGACAAATTTTTTACAAAGAAAACAAAATCATTGTATTAAAAATAAAAAGCGGTTAAATCTTTATAAATTCAATTCATTTTTTTGGGCATTACCCCAACTTCCACTTTCGTTCCAGCTGCGGTCGGGCATTCCGCTGCAAGTCCTCGCCACGCTAAAAAGCCTGGCTGTGGGCTTTCCGCTGCATTCCCTATTGCGAAAGAAACGTTGCAGTTTCATAATTCCACAAAAAAAAGTACCTTTAGCATTCAAAATATAATTATGTCTTTATCCAATATAAAAATCCTTCACATCGACAGCAACCATCCTTTATTATGGGAACAATTGCAGAAATTAGGATTTACAAACCATCAAGATTTTACCTCTTCAAAGGAAGAAATTGAAGGCAAAATTCAGGATTATCAGGGAATAGTAATTCGAAGTCGGTTCAAAATTGACCAAACTTTTCTTGATAAAGCTACTAATTTAAAATTCATAGCTAGAGTTGGCGCTGGTTTAGAAAGCATAGATTGTAGTTATGCCATTTCAAAAAATATTTCATTAATAGCTGCTCCCGAAGGAAATAAAAATGCTGTTGGAGAACAGGCGCTAGGAATGGTATTGTCGCTTTTTAACAACCTCAACCAAGCCGATTCTGAAATAAAAAACGGACATTGGAACCGAGAAGGAAATCGAGGGCATGAATTGGAGGGAAAAACTGTTGGGATAATTGGCTACGGAAATATGGGAAAATCTTTTGCTAAGAAACTTCGAGGTTTTGAGGTGGAAGTCCTTTTTTATGATGTCCTTGAAAATGTAGGTGACGCCAATGCTAAAGCAGTTTCAATGGCAGAATTACAAGAAAAATCGGATGTTATAAGTTTGCACACGCCTTGGAATTCGTCCACCAATAAAATGATAAATTCAGAATTCATAAACTCTTGTGCAAAACCATTCTGGTTTATCAATACGGCAAGAGGAAATTCAGTGGTGACAGAGGATTTAGCGAAAGGATTGCAATCGGGGAAAGTATTAGGAGCTGCCTTAGACGTATTGGAATATGAAAAATTATCTTTCGAAAACTTGTTTTTGGATACCGAAAAACCGGCAGCATTTAACTATTTGCTTAAAGCAAAAAATGTCCTTTTAACGCCACACATTGCGGGATGGACCTTTGAAAGTCATGAGAAATTAGCACAAGTAATCGTTGATAAAATCAAGGCAAAGTATTTTTAAAAATCTACCATAAAATCATAAAATGTAACCATTGTTACTATTTATTTAATACATTAGCAATATTAAATCTAAAACCAAAATCTATGGAATCGCAAAAAGTGGACTTATTTATGTTAATGAATGCAAAGTATTTTGAAAGTTATCATTTATCGGGTGTAAGAGAAAAATTAAACACATTAGACGAAGAAAAATGGCCATTAGTTCAATCTTTGCAACTAAAAGACCCAACTACAACATTAATTATCTCAATTGTTGGGGGCGGTACATTAGGAATTGACCGTTTTTACATAGGTGATACTGGAATGGGAATTGGGAAACTACTGACTTGTGGTGGTCTTGGAATATGGACTATCATCGATTGGTTTCTAATTATGGGAGCCACTCGCGAAAAAAACATGGAATTATTTCAAAAGTCAATCTATTAATAAATGTCTAAAAACAAGTTATATTCTTTACTATTAATAGCTTGTTCAGTAGGATTTATTTATTTATTATACCATTTATATTGTCCCGAAAGCAAAAAGTATTCGGTTTGTATTATCAAGAGTATTTCAGGATTTCCCTGTCCTTCTTGCGGAGCAACACGTGCTGTACTACTATTATTTAAAGGCGATTTTATAGGTTCTATTATGATTAATCCTTTCGGAATAATAATAAGTGCAATTCTAATTCTTATGCCTTTATGGATTGTAATAGATTTTATTTTAAAAAAAGAAACTTTTTATACGTTTTACAATAAAATAGAATACCATTCGAAACAAAAAAAATTAGCAATCCCATTAATAATCTTAGTGATTTTAATTTGGATTTGGAACATTTATAAAGAATTATGACAAAAGAAAACCACTTCGCATATCAACCTACAGAACACGAAAACGAAAAGGCATCTAACAGTTATTTAATGTCTTTAGTTGCTGTAATTGCTGGGTTCCCTTTGCCAATTATCAATTTATTAGCCACCTTTTTTTTCTATTTAGCCAATCGGAAAAGTACTTTTTTTGTACGTTGGCATTGCACACAAGCTTTACTTTCACAAGCTGTTTTATTGTTTGCTAACAGCTACAGTTTTTGGTGGACGGTTTCTATAATTATTACAGATGAAAAAGCTACAAACCATTATTTTGCCTATTTATTTACGGTAATTGTTTTTAATGTTTTAGAAATTATTTCAACCATTTATTGTGCAATACAGACTCGAAAAGGGAAACATGTAGAAGTTTTCTTTTTTGGAAATGTGACTAACTTAATCTGTAGATCATAATGGTAAAGAAAATAATACTTCCAGGATTCATAATTCTAATTGGCTTTTTCGGACTGTTTTTAGCCCTTTCTCAAGTGGATTTTGTTTCATTATTTCACGTTAAAGAAATCCGAAGTTCCTCAGAAAATAAAATTGGCGATTTAATTTGGGATGAAATTTCATCAACAGAAAAAGTAATTACCAATGATTCTATTAGTAAAACATTGGATAAATTACTAGACCCTATTTGTAAAAACAATAAAATCGAAAGAGATTCCTTGAAGATTCATATTGTAGAAAAAGACGAAATCAATGCTTTCGCACTTCCAAATAATCACTTAGTAGTTTACACCGGTTTAATAACCGAATGTAAAAATCAAGAAGCTTTACAAGGTGTTTTAGGTCATGAAATGGCTCACATTGCCAACAATCATGTCATGAAAAAACTCTCTAAAGAAATTGGCTTGTCGGTATTGCTTTCTGCAAGTACAGGAGGAAAAAGTAGTGAAGTGGTTAAAGAAATTTTGAAATCACTTTCTTCCTCTGCCTATGATCGAACTTTGGAAAAAGAGGCGGACATGGCAAGTGTTGATTATTTACTAAAAGCGAATATAAACCCCGAACCATTTGCCGATTTCATGTTTGAATTGGCACAACAAAAAGACCTATCCGATAGTTTGTATTGGCTTTCTTCGCACCCTGAATCGGAGGAGCGTGCCAAATATATTTTGGACTATTTAAAAGGGAAAAAATATAAAAAGCAAACTACCATTTCCAAAACTGAATGGGAAAATTATAAGACTCTAATAAAATTAAAAACCGATAAATAAAATAAACACTATTCAAATGAAAAAAATTGTCTTGCTACTCCCGTTACTTTTTATTACAAAGAATTTCTCACAAACGAAAAATTTTATTGACTTGCCCTACATCGAAACTTCTGCAAAAGTAGATACTTTGGTAACTCCAGATCGGATTTTTCTGACTATTTTGATTACCGAAAAAGACACCAAAAACAGAACTTCTGTTGAGGAATTAGAAAGTAAAATGAATCTTAAGTTAAAATCACTTGGAATAATTACCGAAAAGCAATTGACCTTAAATGATTTAACTAGTAATTACAAAAAATACTTTTTAAAGCAACAAGAAATTCTCAAAACTAAAAGTTATTCGTTAGTTGTTTATGATGCAAAAACGGCTTCAAAAGTAATTGCAGCTTTAGAAGAAGAAGAAATTTCAAATGTTTCTTTAGAAAAAACGGAGTATTCAAAAACCGAACAATTGCTATTAATACTAAAAGGGAAAGCCATTATAAAAGCTAAAAATACGGCTGTTGCATTAACAAAACCATTGAATCAAAAAGTGGGAAACGCCATTTATATTTCCGACAGTAATTCTACGGTTAGCAATATGCTAAGTGGAAGGGTTCCTGGAGTACAAATTCGAGGGTTTGCCAGTATGAATGCCGAAAGTAATTATGACCCCATTGATATTGCCTTCGATAAAATTAAAATTGAAACGCAGATAAATGTTAATTTTAAATTAGAATAAATTACATTTTTTGTAATAAAAAAGCGACAAATATGTCGCTTTTTTTGGGTCTTATAAATCTCCTCTTTCCGCTAATTTTCGTTCTAATTCCGCTTGAAACTCTTCCATAACCGGTTTTACAGTACTTTCAGGAATGTCAGAAATTCTAATGTACATTAAGCCATCGATGGCATCGTTGAATAACGGATCGACATTAAAAGCAACCACTCTGGCGTTTTGCTTGATGTATTTTTTTATCAAAACCGGAAGTCTTAAGGTCCCAGGTTCTAGCTCGTCAATAATTTTGTCAAACTTATTTAAATCGGATTCTGCTTCATTGAAAACAAAATCTTTATCGGCATCTTTCAGTTTAACTTTAAACTCTTTTTTAGGGTGAATATATTGCGCAATATAAGGATCATAGAAATTAGATTTCATGAATTCTATCATCAGCGATTTAGAAAATTCTGAAAACTGGTTGCTTATACTTACGCCTCCCAGTAAAAATTTATGCTCTGGAAATCGCAATGTAGTATGAATAATTCCTTTCCAAAGTAGGAAAAGAGGCATTGGTTTTTGTTGGTATTCTTTAATAATAAAAGCACGTCCCATTTCGATAGATTTTGACATCATATCGTGTAATTCAGGTTCAAAACGGAAAAGCTCATTTAAATAAAAACCCTCCATTCCGTATTTTGGATAAATTTCAGATCCCAATCCCATTCTATAGGCTCCAGCAACTTTTTTAGCCTCATCGTCCCACAAAAACATGTGATGGTAATATTTATCAAATTTGTCTATATCGGTTGATTCGTTTGTTCCTTCTCCAATTTCTCGAAAAGTAATTTCGCGTAAACGTCCCAATTCATGTAAAATATTTGGAATTTGATCCGCTTGTGCGAAAAATACTTCGTAATTTTTGCTTTGCAGCAAACGGCAATCTGCGGCTCTTAATACATCAACTTCTAAAATCATATTTTCAACGGAAGCTCCTGTAACAATAGTTTTTGGTTCTTTTTTTGGAAGATTAATCTTTGGAGTCGATAAGAATGGCTTTTCTTTCACAAATGCCTTGGAAAGCATATAGGTTTTTTTACGTAAAAATTTAGAATATTCTTCAATGGTTTCATATTCATTTTGCTCGTTTACAGAAATTGGTTTTCCAATTCTAACTTTTATTACTCTTTCTTTTTGAGAAAAAACTTCCGATGGTAATTTTGCCGTTCGCAGCGTGTCTCCAATTTTTGATAAAAAGTAAAATAATCGACTGTTTTTTGCATGAAAATAAATTGGAACTACCGGTACTTGGGCTTTTCGAATTACTTTTATTGCTCCTGCTTCCCATGGTTTATCAACCACTAATTTTCCGTCTTTATAAGTTGAAACTTCTCCAGCTGGAAACATCCCAAGGGGTTTTCCTTCACTTAAATGAATCAAAGTTTCCTTAATTCCAATGACACTGGACTTGGCGTCTTTGTGATTTTCAAATGGATTTACGGGCATTATATACTTTTTTATTGGAGCAATTCTATGCAAAAGAAAATTAGCTATTATTTTGAAATTAGGCTCTCTTTCAATCATTAATTTCAATAATAAAGCCCCATCAATTCCTCCTAATGGGTGATTTGAAATGGTAATGTAAGCACCGTCTTTTGGTAAACGTTTAAAATCTTCTTCTGGGATTTCAAATTTAATTTCTAAATCATCTAAAATAGCATTTAGAAATGCTACATCTTCTAGATGCTTGTTTTTATCGTAGAACTTATTGAGCGTAGAAATTTTTAAAACTTTCATCAGTAACCATCCTGAAAAAGTTCCTAAAAAACCATATTTATCAGCTTTTATTGCTTTTGCTACTTCTTTAGCGGTAACTAAACCCATTAATTTTTGTATTTAAAACCAATAACAAAGATAGAAAAAAAGTTAAGTATCCAATGGAATTTAGAGTCCAATTTCTTTAAATTTTCTGCTATAATCGTTAAGTTTTTTATTACTTTTGGAGATATTAATATTGAATTATTATAATGAGAATCATTTCTTATAATGTAAATGGAATTCGAGCAGCCATTTCGAAAGGGTTTATCGAATGGTTGCAACACTCAAATCCAGACGTTATTTGCCTTCAGGAGATAAAAGCTATCGAAGATCAAGTGCCTTGTTTGGATATTGAAATGGCGGGTTATCCTTACCAATATTATTTTCCAGCAACTAAAAAAGGATATAGTGGCGTAGCAATTTTATCAAAAATTAAACCCAATGCTATCGTTTTTGGAACTGGAATTGAACACATGGATTTTGAAGGAAGAAATTTACGTGTCGATTTTGATGAGTTATCTGTAATGAGTTTGTATTTGCCTTCCGGAACAAATATTGATCGATTGAGTCATAAATTCATGTTCATGGATGATTTTCAAAATTACATAAATGAACTGAAAAAGGAAATTCCAAATTTGGTGATTTGTGGTGATTATAACATTTGCCATAAGGCGATAGACATTCATGATCCTATTAGAAATGCCAATGTGTCTGGATTTTTACCCCAAGAACGAGCTTGGCTTGATCAGTTTATGAAAAATGGATTTATAGATAGCTTTCGTTTTTTCAACGACCAACCTGACAATTATAGTTGGTGGAGCTATAGAGCAGGCGCTCGTGGAAACAATAAAGGCTGGCGAATTGACTACTGCCTTGTGAGTGAAACATTAAAAGAAAAATTAAAAAGGGCCTATATTTTATCAGAAGCAAAACATTCTGACCATTGTCCCGTTGTAGTAGAAATAGAATAATTTAACCCTCGTAAAATTAATTAAAATGATAAAAAAAATTTCAATAGGATTAGTACTTATCGCTTTATCAAGCTCTTGCGTTTCAAAAAAAGTTTTTAATGAGTTAGAAACTAAATTTGCCGATTTAAAGAAAGAAAATAGAAAAACTCAAGATTTATATGATAGTATTTCGAAATCTAAAAGCAAACTTGATATCGATTATTCTTCGCTTAAAAAGGACTATGAAAAAACAAAAGCCGAAAGAGATAAACTAGCAATTGACTTTGCTGCAGCAGATAAAAATCTGAAAACCTTGCAGGCTTCCTATAATGCATTAGAAAAAAATAGCGATGAATCTTTAAAGGAAAACATGGCTAAAAACAGAGAATTATTGGCGCAATTAGAAGCCAAAGAAAAAGCACTTGCCGCTGAAAAAGAAAGACTTAACAAATTGAGTGCTGATTTGAAAAAAGGAACCGATCGAGTGAACGAATTAGAAAGTATTATGGCAGCTAAAGAAGCAGCGATGAAAAAACTAAAAGACGCGCTTTCAAAATCTTTAAAAGCATTTGAAGGAAAAGGATTAACTGTAAATCAAAGAGATGGTAAAGTTTATGTTTCTATGGAAAACAAATTGCTTTTTGAATCAGGAAGTTGGGCTGTTGGTCCAGAAGGTAAAAAAGCAGTAGTATTAGTAGGTTCCGTTTTAGCTCAAAACTCTGATATTTCCGTGTTAATTGAAGGACATACCGATAACGATAAATTTGCAGGAGCTGTTGGACAAATTGAAAACAACTGGGATCTTTCTACCAAAAGAGCGACTGCAATTGTAACTATTTTATCTGAAAATAAAGGCGTTAAAAAAGACAATCTTACGGCTGCAGGAAGAGGGGAGTTTGCCCCGTTAATGAGTAATGATACTCCTGAAGGAAAAGCAAAAAATAGAAGAATTGAAATTATTTTGACACCAAAATTAGATGAAATATCTAAAATGTTGAACGAATTGTAAAAAAGGTTCAAAGTAAAAAAGGTTCAAAGGTTCAGAGTTCTACTTTGGGCCTTTTTACTTTACTAAATTATAACTTTATATTTAACTATGAAATACAGTAATTTACCAAATACCTCTACTAAAATCAGTAAAATCGGACTTGGAACTATGACTTTCGGAGAGCAAAACACCGAAGCTGAAGGTCATGCCCAAATGGATTATGCACTAGAAAACGGGGTTAATTTTTTTGATACGGCAGAAATGTATTCGATACCAGCAAAAAAAGAAACCTATGGGAGTACTGAAAAAATAATAGGAAACTGGTTTAAAAAAACAGGAAATCGTGAAAATGTTATTCTTGCAACTAAAATTGCCGGACCCAATAAAAGCCTAAATTACATGCGGGAAGAAAATGACTTTTCGCCAGCAAGTCTAACCTATGCGCTAGATCAAAGTTTAAAAAGACTACAAACAGATTACATCGATTTGTACCAATTGCATTGGCCTGAAAGAAAATCAAATATGTTTGGGGTACTCGGATTTAAAGTTCAGGAAGACCCTTGGGAAGATAATTTCCAATCGGTTTTAGAATGTTTACAAGGATTTATCAAACAAGGGAAAATTAGAAATATTGGAGTTTCAAATGAAACACCCTGGGGTTTAATGCACTTTCTGGAAGAAAGTAAAAAACACAATTTACCTAGAATGGCAACCATTCAAAATCCCTATTCATTAGTAAATAGAAGTTTTGAAGTGGGACTTTCTGAAGTTTGCCATCGAGAAAATGTAGGCCTGCTTGCCTATTCGCCATTGGCGTTTGGAGTATTGTCTGGAAAATTCCTAAACTGTACAAATCTTCCAAATGCAAGAATTAATTTATTTCCGCAATTTGCTCGTTACAATAGTGAAAATACTAGAGAAGCCACTAGAAGATATTATGAAATAGCCACCGATTTTGGACTCACTTTAACCGAATTGTCATTGGCATTTGTTACGCAACAACCGTTTTTGTCAAGTACCATTATTGGAGCTACAACATTGGAACAATTAAAAGAAAATATCAATACAATTAAGGTAACTTTAGATGAAAATATAGTAGCAGAAATAGATAAAATTCAAAGTGTTATTCCAAACCCCGCGCCTTAAACCTTTTGTAAAATGAAAAAAATAACTTACGGATTGTTTCTGATTATCATCTTAAATTTATTTTCATGCAACACATCAAAAGAGCCATTTTATGCTTCCCCTCCACAAGAAATAAAATCTATTACGTTTGAAAATTGGACTGGCGGAAGAATGGAAAGCGGCAGCGGGACAGTATTTGTGATTGAGTTAGAAAAGCCCCTTCGAAAAAATATCCAACTAATAAAAATTTATTACCAAAATCTAGAAACCCAATTAGCTCAAGTTAATGAAACTAAATTTAGAGCCAATTTTCACTATAACGCCATCTATCAAAATCCCCAAACCTCAGCAATTGCTGATAAAGAATTCCATTTAAAAGCAAATGAAGCGGTAATAGAATATGAAAAAGATGGGGTAAAACAATGGTATAAATGCCGCCAAATAAAAGAAATTACACCAATACTATTTCCCTAGAAAATGTGCTAAAAATTACTTATTTTTGTTAAGTACAAATTACAATCAGCAATTTTGAGTTTATATAAAAATCTTTTCAAACAAACTGCAATTTACGGACTGGCAACAGTTT
>CANKLD010000017.1 GCA_947483095.1 Bacteroidota bacterium | reverse complement strand
CAACAAATAAAAAATGCGTTCAAACAAAAATATACTTTTTCGGCCTTAGCCAATGATATTTTAGAAGTATTAGATCATCTAAAGATCAAGAAATCACATTTTGTTGGAATTTCATTAGGCACTATTTTAATACGTCAGTTGGCAGAAATGCATCCAGAAAGAGTTCAAAGTATGATTCTTGGAGGCGCCATTCTTAAGATGAATTTTCGTTCACAAATTCTAATGAAATTAGGGAATATGTTCAAATATGTATTGCCGTATTTGGTTTTGTATAAGTTTTTTGCTTTTGTAATTATGCCTAATAAAAACCACAAACAATCCCGTTTGTTGTTTATCAATGAAGCCAAAAAACTATATCAAAAAGAGTTTATTAAATGGTTTAAGTTAACCGCAGAAATCAACCCTATTTTAAAGTGGTTCCGGCAAGAAGAATTGAGTATTCCAACACTTTATATTATGGGTGAAGAGGATTATATGTTTCTGCCTTCGGTGAGAAAAGTCGTTGAAAAACATTTTAAATCTTCGAAACTATTTGTTGTACAGCAATGTGGGCATGTAGTTAATATTGAACAACCACTTACTTTTAATTTCACAGTAATTTCATTTTTAAATAAATTATAAAAAAAACCACTACCCGAAAGCAGTGGTTAATTCCCTAAAACTTAACTTACTAATTTAAAACTACGTTGCAAATTTCCATAATATTTTAAATGTAAAAGTTAAAATACGGTTATCAATATGTTATTTATTTTTTATCCTGCATCGCAAAAACACTCTGTAACAAACTCGAAGTTCTCGATTTTAAATTCACCCTAATTTCTTTTTCCTCAACAGCAACCATAGTAAAAACACCTTTCATCGTTTCTTTGGTCACATAGTCCTTTAAATCTGGATTTACTTTTTTCACTAACGGAATCGAATTGTATTTTGATATTATTTGACTCCAAATTTTATCAGCATTAACTTTTTTTAATGAGGTGACAATAATCGGACTAAATTTGCCATATAAAGCAGTTGAAGTTGTCGTTTCTAAATAGGTAGTTGCCGCTTTTTCATTTCCCATTAAAATAGTTTTAGCATCCGTGAAATTCATATTTTTTACCGCATCCACAAATATAGGTGTTGCTTCTTTTACCGCATCTTCAGCAGCTCTATTTAAAACTAATAATCCCTGATCGGCCAAGCTCGCCATCCCTAAACTTCTTAAAGTTTTATCTACTTTCTGCAATTCTTCAGGCAATAAAATCTTCACCAAGTCATTTTTGTAAAACCCATCTTCAGCAGTTAATTTCGATACTTGTTTCGTAATTCCATTGTTCAAAGCTTCCTTCAAACCGGCGCTAATGTCTACCAAAGTGTTGATTTTATTGACATTAGTCACTTTTTGAATTTTACTTTCTGCCAATTTTTTTAAATCTTTAAATTGTGCAGTAGCAATTAACGGCACAAATAAAAAGAGCATAATAATTCTTTTCATTTTGATTTTGTTTATTTTATTTTATTTTATGTAACCAAAGAGTATACGATTTTAAGAATTTTTAAAACGTCTATCAAAAAAACACCACAGTTTTATTATTATAGACCATAGTTTTTCTCTCAGCATGTAATTTTATTGCCCTAGCTAAAACCGTTCTCTCTAAATCTCGTCCTTTCATTATGAAATCTTCAATAGAATGGCTGTGCAAAACACGTGAAATATCCTGTTCAATTATTGGACCTTCATCCAATTCTTCCGTTACATAATGACTTGTTGCCCCAATAATTTTAACACCCCTTTTGAAAGCCGAATGATACGGTTTAGCACCTGGAAAAGCAGGTAAAAAGGAATGATGAATATTAATTATTTTGTTTTTGTAAACTTCAATTATTTTTGGAGTGATTATTTGCATATAACGAGCTAAAACCAAAAATTCAATTTTATATTCATACAACAATTCAAGTTGTTTTTTCTCTGCTTCAATTTTCGTTTCTTTACTAAAAGGAACGTAATAAAACGGAATACTAAATCGTTCTGCAGCACCTCTTAAATCCTCGTGATTGCTTATAATTACTGATATTTCTAGGGGTAATTCTCCTGCTAAATATCTGCCTAATATATCAAATAAACAGTGGTCGTATTTCGATACAAAGAGTGCCATTTTGGGCTTTTGGTCTTGAGGATAAATTTCCCAGTTCATATCAAATGGATCGGCTAAATTAGTTTTAAAATCCTTTTTTATAGCATCAAAATTCCAATTTTCAGCACTTAATTCACATTCCAAACGCATGAAAAATACATTTTCATCCGCATCAACATGTTGGTCCAAATAAATAATATTTCCCCCAATGGAAGAAATATAATTGGTTACCGAAGCAATAATCGCTTTTTGATCTTTACAATGAATTAAAATCGTAATTTTTTGCATTTTTCTTTATTTTCTTTTGTAGGTATTTACTTGTCAGTTCGCTTCGCTCGTGTCCTGCTATTGGCTATATCCAAGTAAAAAATTGTGGGATACCTCAGCTATCAGGACTAGGGCTTCCGTTTTAAAAATCATATTTTTCAAATGTAAGAAAATTTTAAACAACAAAATTCACATTATCATAAAGTATGTTTTTTACTATTTTTGATAAATTATTTTTAAATAACACGTAAATTGCACCTTCATTATTATCACATTCTTAAATGGCAGATCAAAAACCTTATACTCCCGTTCATAAAGTGCGAATTGTAACCGCTGCCTCACTTTTTGATGGACACGATGCCGCAATAAATATCATGCGTAGAATTATTCAATCAACAGGTGTAGAAGTGATTCATTTGGGTCATGATAGAAGCGTGGAAGAGGTTGTAAACACAGCTATTCAAGAAGATGCTAATGCAATTGCAATAACATCCTATCAAGGCGGTCATAACGAATATTTCAAATACATGTATGATTTGCTCAAACAAAAAGGAGCAGAACATATCAAAATTTTTGGTGGTGGTGGAGGTGTAATTTTGCCTACTGAAATTGCCGAATTACAAGCCTACGGAATCACAAGAATCTATTCGCCAGACGATGGACGTGCAATGGGATTGCAAGGAATGATAAATGATTTAGTTCAAAAATCGGATTATGCAAATCCTCCTTTGAATCTTCCAAAGGGAAAGACCATCGAAAAATCCATTATCGATAAAGACGTAACAACTCTTGCAAGATTAATTTCATTTGCAGAAAATATACCAGATGAATTCCATAAAGTATTTCCTAAATCTTCTCAAGTTCTCGCTTCGGGGACGGGGGGGGCTCCAGTCCTCGGAATTACAGGAACTGGTGGTTCTGGTAAATCATCATTGGTAGACGAATTAGTACGTCGTTTTTTAATCGATTTTCCAGAAAAAACCATCGGATTAATTTCGGTAGATCCTTCAAAAAGAAAAACTGGGGGCGCTTTATTAGGAGATAGAATTAGAATGAATGCCATCAATAATCCTCGCGTTTACATGCGTTCATTAGCAACACGCCAATCCAATTTAGCACTTTCTAAATATGTTGCCGATGCCATTCAAGTAGTAAAAGCTGCTAATTACGATATAATCATCCTTGAAACCTCAGGTATTGGACAATCGGATACTGAAATAATGGACCATTCCGATGTTTCACTTTACGTTATGACTCCAGAATTCGGAGCAGCCACGCAATTGGAAAAAATCGATATGCTTGATTTTGCTGATTTAGTAGCACTAAATAAATTTGATAAACGGGGTGCCCTTGATGCAATTCGAGACGTTAAAAAACAATACCAACGAAATCATAATCTGTGGGACGTAAACCCAGATGAAATGCCGGTATTCGGTACCATAGCCTCACAATTTAATGATCCAGGAATGAATACACTTTACAAGTCAATTATGGATAAAATTGTAGAGAAAACAGACAGCGATTTAAAATCTACTTTCAAAATCACTCGCGAAATGAGTGAGAAAATATTCGTAATCCCTCCGCATAGAACCCGTTATTTATCTGAAATTGCAGAAAACAATCGTAAATATGATACTACTGCAATTGGACAACAAAAAGTAGCCCAAAAATTATATGGTATCTTTAAAACGATAGAAAGTATTTCTGGAATTGAACCAATACTTTCAAAAACAGGTATAGAGAATACTAATTCTGACAATGCAAATCAAGAAGATAAAGTTTTTATTTCTCTATTGTTAAACCAATTTGAGAAAATAAAAATGGACTTAAATCCTTATAATTGGGAAATTCTATTGAATTGGAATCATAAAATTACAAAATATAAAAATCCATTTTACACTTTTAAAGTTAGGGATAAAGAAATTAATATTGCTACGCATACAGAGAGTTTATCGCATACTCAAATTCCTAAAATTGCCTTGCCAAAATATGAAGCATGGGGCGATTTATTGAGATGGAATTTACAAGAGAATGTACCTGGCGAATTTCCATTTACTGCTGGTTTGTACCCTTTTAAAAGAGAAGGCGAAGATCCTTCGAGAATGTTTGCTGGTGAAGGCGGGCCAGAACGAACCAATAAAAGGTTTCATTATGTGAGTGCGGGATTGCCTGCAAAACGACTTTCTACCGCTTTCGATAGTGTTACTTTGTACGGTAACGATCCTCATATCCGACCTGATATTTATGGTAAAATTGGAAATGCTGGCGTTTCTATCTGTTGTTTGGACGATGCTAAAAAATTGTATTCTGGTTTCGATTTAGTACACGATTTAACATCGGTGAGTATGACCATAAATGGACCTGCACCAATGTTGTTAGGATTCTTTATGAATGCTGCCATCGACCAACAATGCGAAATTTATATCAAAGAAAAAGGGTTAGAAAAAGAAGTTGAAGCTAAAATAGCGGCTATTTACAAACAAAAAGGCACCACAAGACCTCATTACCAAGGCGATTTACCAGAAGGAAATAATGGTTTGGGATTACTGCTTTTGGGAGTAACAGGTGATTTGGTTTTACCTGCAACAGTTTATAATGAAATTAAAGCAAAAACACTTTCACAAGTTCGTGGAACGGTACAAGCCGATATTTTAAAAGAAGATCAAGCACAAAACACTTGTATATTTTCTACAGAATTTGCCCTTCGTTTGATGGGTGATGTGCAGGAATATTTTATAAAAAACAATGTAAGAAACTTTTATTCGGTTTCTATTTCAGGTTATCATATTGCAGAAGCAGGGGCAAACCCAATTTCGCAATTGGCATTTACGCTTTCTAATGGTTTTACCTATGTGGAATATTATTTGAGTCGTGGAATGGACATCAACGATTTTGGACCAAATTTATCTTTCTTTTTCTCCAATGGAATCGATCCTGAATATGCGGTTATCGGTCGTGTAGCGCGTAAAATTTGGGCGAAAGCGTTGAAAAATAAATACGGTGCCAATGAAAGAGCGCAAATGTTGAAATACCACATTCAAACATCTGGACGTTCTTTACATGCACAAGAAATTGATTTCAATGATATTCGAACTACATTACAAGCTTTGTATGCCATTTACGATAACTGTAACTCATTGCACACCAATGCCTATGACGAAGCAATTACAACACCTACAGAAGAATCGGTGCGTCGTGCAATGGCAATTCAGCTGATAATTAATAAAGAATTGGGCTTGACCAAAAACGAGAATCCTATTCAAGGCGCCTTCATTATTGAAGAATTAACCGATTTAGTTGAAGCGGCAGTTTTAGAAGAATTTGATAGAATCACGGAGCGTGGTGGTGTACTTGGCGCCATGGAAACCATGTACCAACGCTCAAAAATTCAAGAGGAGAGTCTGTATTATGAAACATTGAAACACACCGGTGAATTTCCAATTATTGGAGTAAATACGTTTTTGAGTTCTAAAGGATCACCCACAATTATTCCTGCAGAAGTAATTCGTGCAACTGAAGAAGAAAAGCAATATCAGATTGACATGTTGAACAATTTACACCAAACTAATAGCGATAAAGTGAATAAATATTTGAACGATTTACAGGATGCAGCCATTAAAAATCAAAACTTATTTGAACATTTAATGGAAGTAACTAAAACTTGTTCTTTAGGTCAAATTACAAGTGCTTTATTTCAAGTTGGCGGTCAGTATAGAAGAAATATGTAAGCAGAGAACCACTTTTTGCAAAGCAAAAAAGTGTGTGAATCGCTTATCCCGCTTTTTAGCGGGATCTATTTTATTTCACAAAGCTTCACAAAGCTTCACAAAGCTTCACAAAGCTTCACAAAGCTTCACAAAGCTTCACAAAGCTTCACAAAGTTTCACAAAGTTTCTGGAAACTTTAACCCATTTAATAAAAATTTTAGTGATGTTTTGTGTCTTCTCTTTGTGAATCTTCGTGAAATAATTTTTTATATTATTTTCTCCAATTTCAAATACCCAATATGCAATTCATCTTCAAAAGAACTATTAGTTTCAGAAATTTTTAAGGCGAATTTTTCTTTTAATTCGGGCGCAAGAATATCTGCCACGTTATAAATATCATCAACATCAATTCCGTATTTATCATCAATATGTGAGGTTGCCCCTTTAAATCCATAATGTTTGTAAAAACTTGTTGCTTTTGCTTTTTTTGTGGCTTCCGCCAATGTAACTCCGGTGGTTACAATTTTATAATGATATTCCTCAAATTCATTCTCCTTATATCCACCAAGATTTATAAAGTAAAGCTGAGTACTATTTGCAACAGCATTCTCCTTAGAAACAATTTCAATTTTATGATTATCAACAGCTGTGATCTCTCGCCAAGCGTCAATGTGGATTCTACCTTTGGCTTCAGGCCAAAATAATTTTATTTTAGGAACCATTTCTGCTAATGAATTTCCAATTCCAAAAAAAATATCGTGTTGTTCGGTGAATCTTCCTTCTGGGCGACATCCTACCATTATCATGTATAATTTACATTCGGTTTTCATATATGCTGATTTTTTTTAGAGGTAATATTATCGTATTGCTATTTAATTATAGGAGTTAGTTTCACAAAAACATTTTTTTGTTGCGATTCCTTTTTCAAAGGTACAATTTTTATAAAAAGAATTTTTGGCACAACAATTGGATAGGGTTTAATATTATTAATCATAAAAAAAGAAATCATGAAATCGAAAATTCACGAATGCCTAAAAAACAATAAAAAACTCATGAGTAAAAAATTTACTTTGTTGTTAGCATTTATCGGCATGATAAGTCTAAGCAGTTGTAACGTTAACGAGGTAAGTGATGCGTCAATTGATAATGATACCATAAGTGAGGTTTGGGAGTATAATACAAATATTAATTTTACATCAAGTAATAATTTCAGTTTGTTAATTCCATTTATTCATACTATTTATCCTTCAGATATGATTTTAGTCTATAGATTATCAGGTATTGACAATGGATTGGATGTATGGAAATTATTACCCGAAAATTATTATTTCAACGATGGGACTTTAAATTTTGGTTATGATTTTGATTTTACAAAGTCAAATGTTTTTGTCAGAATGATTGGAAATGATTTAACAACAGTCCCAACTCAAAATAGATTAAATCAAGTTTTACGTGTGGTAGTACTACCCGGTTTTTTTGGAAATAAAAATGCTTTTATAGTTGATTTCAATGATTATAATGCGGTTGTTAAAGCATTTAACATTAAAGAGAGTCAAGTCAAAACAATTCAATAATTGAAATAGGATTAGTATGATTTAAAATACTTTTTTAATAATAGTTGAGCGGCTGCAAATGGTGATATTTCATTATTTTGCACCGCTTTTTTATTTTCTTCTAATAATTTTTCGATTTCTGGATGGTTAAAAAAATTCGTTTTCAATTGTTCGTTTATCGTTTCCAACATCCAATATTGGTTTTGTTCTTTACGTTTATCAAAGAAAAAATTATTCGATTGTGTTAGAGTAACAAATTGATTTATCGTTTTCCAAACTTCTGGAATCCCTTCGCGGGTAATAGAACTACACGTTGAGGTAGAAGGAATCCATCCTGATTTTTTTGCTGGAAATAAATGCAAAGTACGACCAAATTCTACTTTCGCTAAATTTGATTTTCTTACATTTTCACCATCGGCTTTATTGATCACTATTGCATCTGCCATTTCCATAATTCCGCGTTTTATTCCTTGCAATTCGTCGCCAGCACCTGCAATTTTTAATAATAAAAAGAAGTCAACCATACTGTGAACTGCAGTTTCGCTTTGTCCAACTCCCACCGTTTCAATAATGATTGTATCAAACCCACAGGCCTCGCAAAGCGTAATGGTTTCTCTTGTTTTCCGGGCAACACCGCCTAAAGTTTCCCCCGAAGCCGATGGTCGGATATAGGCATTTTTGTCCTTTACCAAATCTTCCATTCTCGTTTTGTCCCCCAAAATACTGCCATGAGAAATCGTACTACTTGGATCCACAGCAAGAACAGCAACTTTTTTACCTAAACCCGTTAAATATTTTCCAAAAGCTTCAATAAACGTACTTTTTCCAACGCCGGGAACACCAGTAATTCCTATTCGAATCGATTTATTTGCGTGAGGCAAACAAGCATTTAACACTTCATTTGCTCTTTCTAAATGCAAAACATTGGTGCTCTCAACTAAGGTAATTGCTCGGCTTAAAGCCGTACTATTTCCATTCAAAATACCTTCAATTAATTCTTTGGAAGTAGGTTGTTTCTTTCTAGAATCGTGAATTTGTTCCGCCACTTTTTCGCTGACAATTTCGGGAGGCGAAATTCCTGCTTTTTCTTGTAGCGCAGATATTTTATTTTTTGAATTCAAGAAAATAGTTTTTGTAAAAATACTAATTATTTGTTACTCCGAAATTAATTTTTTTATTTGGAGCTTTATCCTGCTGTCATTCCAAATCCTCGCTAAAAAGCTCGGGATTTTCCCTTCCATCAGGGCTAAAAAAAAGAGAACAATTACGTTCTCCTTTTTTATTAAGTATATAAAATAAATTTATGAATTCTTTTTCGCTTTAATCATCATTTCGAGCATATCCCACATTTCCTCAGGAACCGCCTCTAATAAATTAAATTGTCCAGCTCCTTTTAACCATTCACCACCATCAATAACAATAACTTCCCCATTGATATACGCTGAAAAATCAGAAACTAAATAGGCTGCTAAATTGGCCAATTCTTGATGATCACCCACACGCTTCAAAGGCACTTTTTTCGACAAATCGAATTTTTCTTTTAAGTCACCAGGTAACAATCGGTCCCAAGCTCCTTTTGTAGGAAAGGGTCCAGGTGCAATCGCGTTGGTTCTAATTCCGTATTTTGCCCATTCTACAGCTAAACTTCTCGTCATTGCCAAAACTCCTGCTTTTGCAGTAGCACTTGGAACTACATAAGCAGAACCAGTAAAGGCATAAGTTGTAACAATATTCAAAATTGAAGATGTTTCTTGTTTGCTATCAATCCAATGTTTTCCAAAAGCAAGTGTACAGTTTTTTGACCCTTTTAAAACAATATCAATTACTGTATCGAAAGCATTAGCCGATAGGCGCTCTGTAGGTGATATAAAATTTCCCGCAGCATTATTCAATAATACATCTACTTTTCCATACGCTTTTAAAACTTCTTGCAACATTGCTTCCACTTGTTCATAATGACGTACATCGCATTGAATTGCAAGGCAAGTTCCACCAGTTTCAGCTTCTAATTCGGTTGCTGTATTTTTTAGTTTTTCTAAATCACGGGAAGTTATGGCTACTTTGGCCCCCAATTCCATAAAATATTTGGTCATTGCCTTTCCTAAACCACTTCCGCCACCGGTAACCACAATTACTTTGCCTAATAAGGCATCGTCACGAAGCATTTTTGCTGAAAAATTCATAGTTTAATATTTAGAATTGTAAATATAGTAAATAATTAGTATGCACGCATAGTATTTGTTAGATTAAATTAAAATCTTCAATATTTTTATTGCAGCTTCACTAATCTTAGTTCCAGGGCCAAAAACAGCAACGGCTCCAGCATCGAATAAAAATTGGTAATCTTGTGCAGGAATTACTCCGCCAACCACTACCATAATATCTTCTCGCCCGTATTTTTTTAGTTCTTCAATAACTTGTGGAACCAACGTTTTGTGCCCAGCAGCCAAAGAAGAAACGCCAAGAATATGCACGTCATTTTCAATGGCTTGTTTTGCCGCTTCGGCAGGAGTTTGAAATAACGGGCCTATATCAACATCAAAACCTACATCAGCATAGCCAGTAGCTACTACTTTTGCACCACGGTCGTGACCGTCTTGTCCCATTTTTGCAATCATAATTCTAGGACGGCGACCTTCTTGCTTTGCAAATTCGTCTGCCATCTGTTTTGCTTTTTCAAAACTTCTGTCGTCTTTAATTTCTTTACTGTACACGCCGCTAAAGGATTTAATTTGAGCTTTATATCTACCAAAAACAGTTTCTAAGGCATCGCTAATTTCGCCCAAAGTGGCTCTGTAACGTGCTGCTTCAACCGCAATTTCTAGCAAGTTTCCTTCTCCAGTTTTTGCAGTTGCAATCAATTTTTCTAATGTTTCTTTTACTTTATTTGTATCTCGGGTTACTTTTATTTGTTGTAATAGTTCGACTTGTTGCTTGCGAACCATCTCATTATCAACGTCTAAAATATGTAATGGATCCTCTTTTTCTAATCGGTATTTATTTATTCCAACAATTATATCTTGACCGCTATCAATTCGTGCCTGTTTTCTGGCAGCAGCTTCCTCGATTCGTAGTTTTGGAATTCCAGCTTCAATTGCTTTAGTCATTCCACCTAATTCTTCTACTTCTTCAATTAATTTCCAAGCATTTTGAGCTATCTCATGGGTCAAACTTTCTACGTAATAACTTCCCGCCCAAGGGTCAACCGTTTTGGTAATTTGGGTTTCTTCTTGTAAATAAATTTGAGTGTTTCTGGCTATTCGTGCAGAAAAATCGGTTGGTAAGGCAATCGCTTCATCCAAGGCATTGGTATGTAAAGATTGTGTTCCTCCAAAAGCTGCGGCTGTTGCTTCAATACATGTTCGTGCCACATTATTAAAAGGATCTTGCTCCGTCAAACTCCATCCTGAGGTTTGACAATGGGTTCTTAAAGCCAATGATTTTTCATCCTTAGGATTAAATTGTTTTACTAATTTAGCCCAAATCATTCTTGCTGCTCGCATTTTGGCAATTTCCATAAAATGATTCATTCCAATTGCCCAGAAAAAAGAAAGGCGAGGAGCAAATTCATCGATTTTCATTCCTGTTGAAAGCCCCGTTCGAATGTATTCTAATCCGTCAGCTAAAGTATAAGCCAATTCAATATCGGCGGTAGCTCCTGCCTCTTGCATGTGGTATCCTGAAATAGAAATTGAATTGAATTTTGGCATTTTTTTACTTGTATATTCAAATATATCTGCAATAATTTTCATTGAAGGTGTAGGTGGATAGATATAAGTATTTCTAACCATAAACTCCTTCAAAATATCGTTTTGAATCGTTCCTGAAAGTTGTTCGGGCAGGACTCCTTGTTCTTCTGCAGCAACAATAAAGAAAGCCATTATCGGTAATACCGCTCCGTTCATGGTCATTGAAACCGACATTTCATTTAAAGGAATTTTGTCAAATAATACTTTCATATCTTCAACAGTATCGATTGCTACTCCTGCTTTTCCAACATCACCTACTACGCGTTCATGATCGGAATCATATCCGCGGTGTGTGGGTAAATCAAATGCAATGGAAAGTCCTTTTTGACCCGAAGCCAAATTTCTTCTATAAAAGGCATTGCTTTCTTCGGCGGTTGAAAAACCCGCATATTGACGAATTGTCCACGGTTTCCTTACAAACATTGTAGTATAAGGGCCGCGTAAAAATGGGGCAAAGCCGGCACCAAAATCCAAGTGCTCTAAATTCTCAATATCTTTTTTAGAGTAATTTGGATGTAGTAGAATATCTTCCGCAGTTTTAAAAGTCTCCGATTTCTTTCCGTCACCTAAAACTTTTGAATTTTCTTGGTTGAATAACGTAATATGTTGTAAATCTTTTCTTTTCATTATTCTTTTCCTAATCTTTCCTGCTCAATTTTTTCGGCTACTCTTTTTTCAATTATTGGCGTAATCAATGTTTTTCGGGGGTTTACTTTTACAAAAGGAAACAATTCTAAATCGTGTTTCATTTTGTCATCTTTGTTCGGATATTTATTGGTTCCCAATAAAACTTCTTTCCCTGAATCGAATAATTCTTGTTCTTTATCGGCGCTTTCTTGAATTTTTCTTTTGATAATTCCCTCGTTCAATTGTTTTAGGAATCCGCCATTTGCTTCAATATCTTTAAATAAAACTAGGGCTTTTTCAGCCAATTGATGGGTTAAGCTTTCAATATAATAAGTGCCATCGGCAGGATTATTGACTTTGTCGAAGTAGCTTTCATTTTTTAAAATTAACAGTTGATTTCTCGCAATTCGATCTCCAAATTCATTGTCTTTATGGTATAACGCATCGTAAGGAAGATTCGCAATTGCGTCTGCACCACCAATTATCGCCGACATACATTCAGTTGTAGTGCGCAACATATTTAGATTGTAATCGTAAATTGTTTTGTTTCTTTTTGTTGGCGAAACCAATAAATGACACTCTAAATTAGGATGGTATTCTTTAGCAATACAATCAAATAACATTCTGTAAGCACGCAATTTTGCAATTTCAAAAAAGTAGTTCGTTCCCACAGAAATCTTAAAAACTATCGGTTGGTTGATTATCGAAATGCGGTTTAAATATTCGTTGGCGTGTGCAAGAGAATAGGCTAATTCCTGAACCCTATTGGCGCCAGCATTTTGATACAAAGAACTATTAATACTGATAATTGAGCTTTGTTTAACTTGTTTTGAAATCAAATTTAGTGTTTCAAAATTGTCTTTTTCTTCGGTTTTAAACCAATTTCCTTCTTTTGCTAATTGACCAATTGGATCTAAATTACAATATATTTTTGCGTTTCTATATTTTGCTATGGTTTCAATTTTTGAAATGTAATTTACAGAAATGAAATCCAGGTTAAAGTATATTTCACAAGTTTCTAAAGGGAGTTTTTCTAGAAGTTTAGTAACGTCAATTTCTTCATTTTCGATGGTGAAAATTATACTTTCTGCGCCACGACTGATAGATTCTAAAGCTCTTTCGATTGATTTTTCAAGGTCAAAAATAAAAATGTTTTGGCAAATTTTAAATCCGTTTGCAGTTGGATTTACGGGTAAATTTTTTGGTAAGTCGTCTTCGTTATAAAATGGTTTTACCTTAATATTTTCAGTGGAATTCCAAATTAGGGTATCATTATAATCTTCGCCTTTGAGTTCGAATTGTATTTTTTGTTTCCACTGTTTGGAAGAAATAGGATCAAATTCAAAGAATAACGAATGTTTCATTTTATTTATTTTTTTATTGTATCCCCTTCATATTCAATTATATAAATATCTTCACTGTCTTTTTTCATATAATATTTTTCACGAGCATATTTTTCTACTTGGTCTTGATTTTTTAGTAATTTGATACTTTGATTGTCTTTTCTGATTTCGTCTTGATAGTATTTTTTATTTTCTTGTAATTCATCAATTTGGTTATTAATCTGTCTTTGATCCATGTAGGAATAGTTGTCTAAAAACAGCATCCAAACACCAAATAGTAGTGAAATTAAAAGGTATTTATTGCTCACAATTTTGAGCCAAGGTTTTTTTTGTTTTGTTTCTTCTAACGGATTTTCCATAGTAATTCGTAATGTTTTTTAGCCCTGACCTACCTGCTGGCAGGCAGGTTGTAGCTTTATTTCACGCCCTTGCGGTGATTTAGCGAACAGCAGGAAATAGCTTCAAAAAAATATTGGTATAAAATTAATGAAATTTTTATAAAATTCTTTGATTTATTACTGCTCGTACCACATCAATTGCAACGGTGTTGTATTTATCGTTTGGAATAATGATATCGGCAAATGCTTTTGTAGGTTCGATAAACTGCTCGTGCATTGGTTTTAGAGTGGTTTGATACCGACTAAGCACTTCATCCATATCGCGTCCACGCTCAGCAATATCACGTCTTAGCCTTCTAATCAAACGTTCGTCAGAATCGGCGTGAACATAAATTTTAACATCAAAAAGTTCTCTTAATTCGGCATTGGCAAGGATTAAAATTCCTTCAACAATCATTACTTTTCGAGGATGAGTGAAAACGGTATCGTCTGTTCTGTTGTGTGTTACGAAAGAATAAACGGGTTGGTTGATATTATTTCCCGCTTTTAATTCTTTTAGTTGTGCTACTAAAAGTTCAAAATCGATGGCTCTAGGATGGTCAAAATTGATGAGGGAACGTTCTTCGAAGCTTAGATTATTATTTTCTTTATAATAAGAATCTTGGGAAATAATTCCGACTTCGGTTTCTGGTAATTCATTCATTATTTGGTGAACCACGGTAGTTTTACCACTTCCTGTCCCTCCAGCAATTCCAATAATTAACATAGATTTTATTTTAGTTAAGCAAAAATAACATTTTATATCACGAAATTTATAATTTGACTTGAGTTTTCTAACTGAACCTTAATCTCACAAATACGTGTTTGATTCCTTTTTTGTCGGAATCTCTTTCGTCTATTTCTAGAATATCGGTTAGTGATTTTAGCATTGGAGTGAGTTTGGTAAAGCCATAGTTTCTTGGATCGAATTCGGGTTTTTTCTTTACGATGAGGTTTCCAACATCTCCAAGGAAGGCCCAACCATCGTCGTCACAAATGGCTTCTATGGTGGCTTCTATTAATTCTATGGTTTGTAAATCGATTTTTTGAACGACTTCTTTTTCGATAATTTCTTTTTCTGGAGTTCCTTTTTCAACCACTTTCTTAGTATCGATTGGCGTTGGTTTTGGAGTTTTCTTTTTCACTGCTCCTTGTAAAACTTCAATGTATATAAAACGGTCACAGGCTACGATGAAGGAGTTTGGTGTTTTCTTTTCTCCCATTCCTATTACTTTCATTCCTGATTCTCGGAGTCGGATAGCGAGCCTTGTGAAGTCGGAGTCGCTAGAAACGATACAAAATCCATCTACTTTATCAGAATATAGTAAATCCATTGCATCGATAATCATGGCGGAATCGGAGGAGTTTTTTCCTACGGTATAACTGTATTGTTGAATTGGGGTGATGGCGTGTTCTAGTAAAACTGATTTCCAACCGTTGGCATTTGGTTTGGTCCAATCGGCATAAATTCGTTTGGTTGTTGGGGTTCCATATTTTGCGATTTCTTCCATCATTCCTTTTACATTACTATAGGGAATATTATCTGCATCGATTAATACGGCTATTTTTAATTCTGTATTTTGATTCATTTATTATTGTATTTGTATTAAAATCACTCTATTTATTTAGTAACTTTAATCAAAGGTACGATGTTTCTAGTTAATCGGATGTTCTAGCCCAGATAGAAATGGAAATCCTGCGCTTTTTAGCGCAGATTGTAATGAATAGCTGGAAGAAGCTCCTAAAAAAAATACAATTTTAATCTGTTATTAAGGTATAAATATTTATTTTTGCGAAACAGCTATATTATTAAAATTTTCAAAATACGAGATGATAAAAGATTTATTCGAAAGAATTCAGAACAATAAAGGACCTTTAGGAAAATGGGCTTCACAAGCTGAGGGATATTTTGTGTTTCCAAAATTGGAAGGGGAATTAGGACCAAGAATGAAATTTCAAGGAAAAGACATTTTGAATTGGAGTTTGAATGATTATTTGGGCCTTGCAAATCACCCAGAAGTTCGTAAAGCAGATACTGACGCGGCGATTGAATATGGTGCTGCGTACCCAATGGGTGCTAGAATGATGAGTGGTCACACGAAATATCACGAACAATTGGAGGAAGAATTGGCTGCTTTTGTAATGAAAGAATCGGCCTATTTATTGAATTTTGGTTACCAAGGAATTATGTCCACTATTGACGCTTTAGTAACAAGAAATGATGTGATTGTTTACGATGTTGATGCGCACGCTTGTATTATTGACGGGGTGAGATTGCACAGTGGAAAGCGTTTTACCTACCGTCATAACGACGTGGAAAGTATGGAAAAAAACTTGCAACGTGCCACAAAATTAGCCGAAACTACGGGTGGAGGAATTCTTTTTATTACTGAAGGTGTTTTTGGAATGCGTGGCCAACAAGGGAAGTTGAAGGAAGTGGTTGCCATGAAGAAAAAATACAATTTCCGATTGTTAGTTGACGATGCCCACGGTTTTGGAACACTTGGAAAAACAGGTGCTGGAGCAGGTGAGGAGCAAGGAGTTCAGGATGAAATTGATGTTTACTTTTCTACGTTTGCAAAATCGATGGCGAATATTGGTGCTTTTGTAGCTGCTGATAAAGAGATAATAGATTACTTAAAATACAATTTGCGTTCGCAAATGTTTGCCAAAGCATTGCCGATGATTCAAACGATTGGTTCTTTGAAACGATTGGAATTGTTGCGTAATTCATCTGAAATTAAAGATAAATTATGGGTAAATGTAAATGCATTACAAAACGGTTTGAAGGCTAAAGGTTTTAATATTGGCGATACCAATACTTGTATTACACCAGTTTACCTTGAAGGAAGTGTTCCTGAAGCAATGGTTATGGTGAATGATTTGAGAGAGAATTACGGGATTTTCTTATCGATTGTGATTTATCCAGTTATTCCTAAAGGGATAATTCTGTTGCGAATGATTCCGACCACTTCGCATACTTTATCGGATGTTGAAGAAACGTTAACTGCTTTTGAAGCGATTAGAGAAAAATTAGAAAACGGTACTTATAAAGAAATTGCAGATAGAACTAAGGTTGATTTGGATGCTTAAATTTAAGAAGTTTAAAGTTTAAAGTTAAAATCCATTCGTTTTTGCGAGTGGATTTTTTTTTGAGATTAAGTTACTTCTGCTGTTATTCTTAACCGCAAAGAGCGCAAGTAAATTAATTATGAATATTGATTAAATCCGTTTAATCTGTGTTAATCTGTGGCAAAAAAGCAATTCCTTTCTACTTTACGACTTTCAACTTTATGACTTATTTTTTAACCGCAAAGAGCGCAAAGTTTTTTCGCAAAGAGCGCAAGCAAATTAATTATGAATAGGGATTAAATCCGTTTAATCTGTTCTAATCTGTGGCCTATTTTAATCTTTTCTTGCCAAAAATTATCCGAATTATCTCGAATTTACTAGTTTGTTATCTCTTCATCTTTTATCTATCATCTTTTAAAATTTGCGATATTATTTTTATTATAAATCTTTTCTAAACGTTTTTCTTCTACAGATGATTTTTGGATCGAAGTTTTTCCAAAGTAAGTGAATGGCAAGATTATCAGCTAATTCTGGTGTTCGAATACAATTTTGAATTCCTTTTTTGGTGAAAGTAGTATGGTATTCTTTGAATATTATGGCATGAACTCCTTTATTTTGATAATCGGGATGAACTCCAATAAGATAAAAAGCAACGTCTTTGCTATTTTTTCTAGCGTTCAATAAATGAAATAATCCGTAGGGAAATAATTTTCCATTTGCTTTTTGCAAGGCTTCAGAAAAACTAGGCATTACAATGGCAAATGCGACTAGATTTCCGTCTTTGTCTGCTACAAATTTTATGTATTCTGGATTGATAAAACTGATGTATTTTTTCTTAAAGTAGGCTTTTTGAATGTCGGTGATTTCTACAAATGAAGATAAACTTGCATACGACGCATTGAATAAATCGAACATTTTATCAACGTAAGGTAAAATGTCTTTTGTTTTACTAAAGTTAAGCGCTTTGAGTTGGTAGCGTCTTTTTATTAATTCTTGCGCTTTGTCGAAATACTCTAATTTCACATTTTCAAATGGAAATTTGTTTTCCACATATTCCTTTTCAGTTTTAAATCCTAATTTTTCAAAATGTTTTGCATAATACGGATGATTGTACCACGTAATCATGGTTCCTATTTGGTCAAAACCTTCTGTAAGCACCCCAACTTTATCTAAATTGGAGAAACCCATAGGGCCTTCCACATGATCTAAATTATTTTTTTGTCCTAAATCAACTACTTTTTCGAGAAGTGCTTTGGTCACTTCAATATCGTCAATTACATCAAACCAACCAAAACGGACTTTCTTTTTTTGTTGGTCGTTTACCTCGTTCCAATTGATTAT
>CANKLD010000016.1 GCA_947483095.1 Bacteroidota bacterium | reverse complement strand
TTGTATCACGCTATCAAAAACGGAATGACAATGGGAATTGTAAATCCCGAGATGCTTTCTATTTATGATGAAATCCCAAAAGATTTATTAGAACACGTTGAAGATGTACTTTTAAATAGAAGAGAAGACGCTACCGAACGATTATTAGATTTTGCTGAAGGTTTCAAAGGAATTGCTTCCCACCCTACGGGGGGGATAAAGGGGGGGCTTGAATGGCGTTCTGGTTCAATCCAAGAACGATTAACACATTCTTTAGTAAGAGGAATTGATGAATTTATAGAATTAGATATAGAAGAAGCAAGGCTTGCGGCAACCAAACCAATCGAAGTTATCGAAATCAATTTAATGGCGGGAATGAATGTTGTTGGTGATTTATTTGGAAGTGGAAAAATGTTTTTGCCACAAGTGGTGAAATCAGCACGGGTAATGAAAAAAGCGGTAGCTTATTTACTTCCTTACATCGAAGCAAGCAAGCAAGTTGGCGACAAGCAAGGGGCTGGCCGCATCCTAATGGCCACTGTAAAAGGGGATGTTCACGACATTGGAAAAAATATTGTATCAGTTGTTTTAGGCTGTAATAATTATGAAATCATCGATTTGGGGGTTATGGTTGCACCGGAGAAAATTATCGCTGCTGCAATTGAACACAATGTTGATATTATTGGTTTAAGCGGATTAATTACTCCGTCATTAGACGAAATGGTTTATTTGGCTAAAGAACTAGAGAGGTTAAATATTAAAATTCCAATAATGATTGGTGGCGCGACCACTTCTCGAGCACATACCGCCGTGAAAATTGCCCCACAATATAATAGCACTGTAGTTCACGTCAATGATGCCTCGAGAGCGGTAACAGTAGCAGGAAATTTATTGAATTCCGAAACGAAATTAAAATACACGACTGATATTCGATTTGAATACGATGAATTACGTGAAGGATATTTGAACCGAAGTCGTGACAAAAATTTCTTGACAATTGAACAAGCTCGTGCCAATAAATTAAAATTAGATTGGGATAATTTCACCCCTGTAAAACCAAATTTTATTGGTTCAAAAATCATAGAAGCTGATTTAGCTGACTTAGTCCCTTACATCGATTGGACTCCGTTTTTTAGAACTTGGGAATTGTTTGGAAAATATCCAGCCATTTTAACAGATGAGGTGGTTGGCGAACAAGCAACTTCAGTTTTTGCAGATGCTCAAGAAATGCTAAAAATTATTTTGAAAGAAAAGAGATTAACTGCTAAAGGAATTTACGGAATTTTCCCTGCCAATCAAGTTAACGATGATGATATTTTGGTTTCACCAACTAATAGCCAACAATCATCAACCTTTCTAACCTTACGTCAGCAATCTCAAAAAACAGCAGGCGCACCAAATATTGCTCTTGCCGATTTTATTGCACCTAAAGACAGTGGAAAAACGGATTATATGGGCGCATTTTGTGTAACCACTGGTTTTGGAGTTGATGAATGGGCAGCCGAATTCGAAAAGAATTTAGATGATTACAATTCGATTATGGTAAAGGCCTTGGCAGATCGGTTAGCCGAAGCTTTTGCAGAATATTTACACGAAAAAGTTCGTAAAGAAATTTGGGGTTATGCTACCGATGAGGTTTTAACCGCCGAAGAATTAATTGACGAAAGCTATAAGGGAATTCGTCCTGCACCAGGTTATCCTGCCTGTCCAGACCATTTAGAAAAACCAACGATTTGGAAATTACTAAATGTAGAACAAGAAATCGGAGTAAAACTAACGGAAAGTATGGCAATGTGGCCAGCATCATCAGTGTCAGGATATTATTTTGGAAATCCAGAAAGTAAGTATTTTGGACTTGGAAAAATAAAAGAAGATCAAGTAATTGATTACGCAAAACGCAGAAGTATTTCAACGGAAGTTGCCAATAAATGGCTAAATCCAAATATAGCAGAGTAATAAAAGGTATTAGGTTCTGGGTATTAGGTAAAGATTTGCCTAAAACCCAAAACCCAAAACCCAAAACCCAAAAAAATGAAAGTAACACAACATATCGAAGACGCAAAAGGAAATACCTTATTCTCTTTTGAAATTATCCCACCCCAAAAAGGGAAAAGCATACAAGAATTATACGATAATATTGACCCATTGATTGAGTTCAAACCCCCTTTTATAGATGTAACGACTTCTCGTGAAGAGTTTGTTTATATAGACAAAGGAAATGGATTATTGGATAAACAACTCACGAGAATGCGTCCTGGAACATTGGGAATTTGTGCGTCTATAAAGCATAAATACAATGTAGATACCATTCCACACGTGCTTTGCGGTGGTTTTACCAAGGAAGAAACAGAGTATTTATTGGTAGATTGTCATTATTTAGGAATTGATAATGTGATGGCATTACGTGGTGATGCTATGAAAGACGAGAAATATTTTATCCCTAAAAATGGAGGTAATAATTATGCTGTTGATTTAGTGAAACAAATAAAACTCTTAAATGATGGTAAATATTTACACGACTTATTAGATGTAGATAATAAATCAGATTTTTGTATCGGAGTTGCAGGTTATCCTGAGAAACATTTAGAATCTCCTTCGTTACAATCAGATTTAAAAAGATTAAAGGAAAAAGTCGATGCTGGAGCAGATTACGTTGTTACTCAAATGTTCTTCGACAATTCAAAATACTTCGATTTTGTTGACAAAGCCAGAGAAATGGGAATTACAGTCCCTATAATTCCTGGGATTAAACCAATTGCAGTAAAAAAACACATGCAACTTTTGCCACAAGTTTTCCGAGTAGATTTACCGGAAGATTTGATTAGCGCCATCGAAAAATGCAAATCATCTGCCGAAGTAAAAATTGTTGGAATTGAATGGGCAATTCAGCAATCTTTAGAATTAAAACAAGCGGGAGTTCCGGTTTTACATTATTATTCTATGGGAAAATCTGAAAATATTAGGCAAATTGCTAAAGCAATATTCTAATAATATTGAAGTTGTTCAGTAATATTATCAAGGAAGTATAATTTATATTTAGATTTATTTCTGGGTTATTTCTCTGAAAATGTTCTCTAAATTCTTATTTTTTTGATTCAGTTGCAACGTTTTCAATCCGTTTTCATTGGCAAAATCAAAAACGATTGGTCGCATGTCGGTTTCAGAAATAAAGGTCAATTCCCAAATCCTATCACGAACATTTTTATAGGATTTTAGATGAGGCATTTTTGCAATTGCCTCTTCCTCGATTTTAAAATCAAATTCAACTTCAATAACTTGTTCTTTATCGAAAGATATAAGGTTATCTAATTTTTTATCGGTTACTATTTTACCATTATTAATAATGATAACGCGATCGCAAATTGCCTCAACCTCCTGCATAATGTGTGTTGACAAGAATACCGTTTTGTCTTTTCCAACATTTTTAATCACATTTCTAATTTCAACTAATTGATTTGGATCCAAACCTGTGGTAGGCTCATCCAATATTAAAACATCAGGATTGTGTAAAAGCGCATTCGCCAATCCCACCCTTTGCCGGAAACCTTTGGATAATTGTCCTATTTTTTTATGACTTTCAGATGCCAATCCTGTTAATTCAATTACCTCATTTATTCTAGATTGTTCCACTCTAAAAATATCGGCATTGAAAGCCAAATATTCTCGAACGTACAAATCTAAATACAACGGATTGTGTTCAGGCAAATAACCCACTGACAATTGGACCGCTTTTTGGTTAGAACGGACATTAAATCCATTTACGGCCGCACTTCCTTCATCGGCAGTAATATAGGTAGTTAATATTTTCATTAATGTAGATTTTCCAGCCCCATTTGGACCTAAAAAACCTACAATTTCTCCTTTTTTTATAGAGAAAGAGATAGCATCCAAAGCTTTTTGGGCGCCATAACTTTTGGAAATATTTATAATTTCAATTGACATGATACTTATTTTAAACAAAAGTAAGTAGAAAAATTCTGTTTTACCACAATGTAGATTACAAAATAGGAAGTGTTTTTTATAAGCGAACATAATCCTTTAATTTTATTTAATTTAAAAAACTATTGTTTAAAGTTAAATAAATCTCATTTTTAGTCCTTTATTTACCATTATTTGATAAAATTTTATTGTTCAAATTAAGAAATCCCTTTTAATTTAAAAAATCTAAATTTTTATAGTGTTTAAATAAATTAAATTTTTAAATTTGTTGGATAGTTACAATTAAAATGAACAGTATTTTCAATTTTACACCTTCTTATTATTTCTTCTTTAGTGGAAGTAAGGATTGTGCTGTGATTATTTGAAATAAATAAAAAAACAAATAAAGCTATACAATCCTGATGAAATTCAGGATTTTTTTTTGACTATAAATGATACAAAAAGTTGCAATACAAGGAATAAAAGGATCGTTTCACCACCAAGTGGCATTGGAATACTATCATCAAGAAATTACTGTTGATGAATGTATGTCCTTTGACGAATTGGTAGATAGTCTTTTGTCAGGAAAATCAAATCAAGCGGTTATGGCGATTGAGAATTCAATTGCGGGGTCAATTATTCCTAACTATGCTTTGATTGACAAAAATAATTTACATGTTATTGGGGAATATTACATGGATATTCATCAAAATTTTATGGCGTTGAAAGGACAAAAAATAGAGGATATTTTAGAAGTTCATTCGCATCCAATGGCATTGTTACAATGTATGGAATTTCTAAAAAAACTACCGAATATTAAATTAGTTGAGGATAAAGATACCGCTGAAACCGCCAGAAGAATTCATCAAAATCAATTGAAGGGAATTGCAGCTATTGCAAGTAAAACTGCCTCAAATATGTATGATTTAGAAATTTTGGCGCCGGAAATCCAAACTATTAACAATAATATGACTCGTTTTGTTATTCTAAATAAAGAGAATTCTTTTGTTCCTAAACAGGAAATTAACAAAGCTTCTTTAAAATTTGAATTGGACCACAAACGTGGAAGTTTGGCAGCGGTTTTGAACGCGATGAGTGATTGTAAATTGAGTTTAACGAAAATTCAATCGTTGCCAAAAATTGAAACGCCATGGAAATATTCCTTTTTTGTGGATGTAACTTTTGATGATTATGATGATTACTCTAAAGCAAAATCTTTATTGGAAATTATGGCGGAATATTTTAAAGTTTTAGGGGAATATAAAAACACAAAACCAAGCCCCCTAGCCCCCTAAAGGGGAATTAGTAGAGCAGCAAATAGTTATATTTTAGAATAAATAACAATAAATAAATTGGAAAATTTAAAAAACATCACGATTTCTTATTCGGCTCCCTCTCCTTCGGGGAGGGCTGGGGTAGGGCTTGCAAACCGTATCGCCATAGTTGAAGAATATTATTTTTCATCAAAATTGAGGGAAGTTCGCCAACTCATCTCTGAAGGAAAACCAATTATCAATATGGGAATTGGAAGTCCCGATATGGCACCATCTAAAAGTGTTATTGAAGCAATTCAAAATGCCGTTACCGATGAAAATGCGCATCAATATCAAAGTTACCAAGGGCTTCCAGAATTGAGAAATGGAATGGCTGATTTTTATCAAAACAACTTCCAAGTTCAATTGAATTCTAATTCTGAGATTTTGCCTTTAATGGGTTCAAAAGAAGGAATTATGCACATTTCATTGGCTTTTTTGAATGAAGGTGATGCCGTTTTAATACCAAATCCAGGGTATCCAACTTATACTTCTGTGACAAAATTAGTAGGTGCAACACCTATTTTTTACGATTTAATTGAAAATAATAATTGGGAACCTGATTTTGAAAAATTAGAACAACAGGATTTATCCAAAGTAAAAATCTTGTGGGTTAGTTATCCGCACATGCCAACAGGCGCAACTGGAAGTTTGAATTTGTTTGAAAAAATAGTGGCTTTCGCCAATAAACATAAGATTTTAGTAATTAATGACAATCCGTATAGTTTTGTGTTAAATGGAAATCCAATTTCAATTTTACAAGTTAACGGCGCAAAAGAAGTGGCTTTAGAATTGAATTCGCTATCCAAAACCTACAATATGGCAGGTTGGCGAGTGGGAATGGTTTCTGGAAAATCGGAATTTATCGATGCTATACTAAAAGTAAAAAGCAACATGGATAGCGGTATGTTTTATGGCATCCAAAAAGGAGCAATCGAAGCGCTGAAATTAGATAAATCATGGTTTGAAGCGCAAAATCTAATTTATCAAAAACGAAGAAATCTAACATTTGAATTGGCAAAAAAATTAGGTTGTACGTATGATGAAAATGCTGTTGGGTTATTTGTTTGGGCAAAATTACCCTTGGAAATAGGATCCGCAGAAGATTTTGTAGATAAAATATTATATGAGAAAGATATTTTTATTACCCCTGGAACTATTTTTGGCAGTAATGGAGAAGGCTACATTCGATTTTCACTTTGTGTGAAAGAGGAAAAAATACGAGAGGCAATTTTGAGATTTTAGTAAGAAGTAAAGGTTAAATCTAAGTAGAAAAATGAATGTATATATAATAGGTGTTGGATTAATTGGGGGCTCTATGGCATTGGACATAAAATCAAACTATGATAATGTGACCGTTTTTGGAATTGATACCAATGAAAATTATTTAGATGCCGCTCTGAATTTGAATATTATCGATAAAAAAGCATCAATTCCTGATTTGGTTGAAGCCGATTTTGTGATTCTTGCTGTGCCTGTTGATATCGCTTTAGTCATTTTGCCCACTATTTTAGATGTAATCAATGATAATGCATTGGTTTTAGATGTGGGTTCTACAAAGTTTCCAATTTGTGATGCGATTTCCAATCATTCGAAAAGAAGAAATTTTATGGCTACACATCCTATTGCGGGAACAGAATTTTCAGGACCAACTGCAGCAATTTTAGGATTGTTTCAGGGTAAAACAAATATTATTTGTGAAGTTGAAAAAACAACATTTAAATTGCAACAAAAAGCATTAGAATTATTTGACAAATTAGGAATGCGAATTCGATATATGGATGCTAAATCGCACGACAAACACATCGCGTATGTTTCTCATTTGTCACATATAAGTGCATTTATGTTGGGAAAAACGGTAATTGAAAAGGAGAAAGACGAGCGAGATATTTTTGATATGGCGGGAAGTGGATTTGAAAGTACGGTTCGATTAGCCAAAAGTTCACCCGCAATGTGGACGCCAATATTCAAACAGAATAAAAAGCATGTCGTAAAAACATTGGGAGAATACATTTCAAATTTATCGAAATTTAAAGAATTATTAGAAAGCGATAATTATGATGCCGTTTATGATGAAATGCAAAGCGTGAATAAAATAAAAGAGATTTTGAATAATTTTAATAACCAAAAATAAATAATATAATAAGTAAAAACAAATTAAAAATGGAGAATAAGAAAGAAATGAGAACGTGGTTACATGAATTTAATTTAACACATCCGTTAGTGATTGCTGGTCCTTGCAGCGCTGAAACAGAAGAACAAGTTTTGAAAATAGCACACGAATTAAAAAATTCGGATGTTAGTATTTACAGAGCAGGGATTTGGAAACCAAGAACGCGTCCAGGTGGATTTGAAGGTGTTGGTGCAATAGGATTGAAATGGCTGCAAAAAGCAAAGGCAGAAACGGGATTGTTGATGGCGACGGAGGTTGCAAATGCAGCCCACGTAAAATTGGCTTTGGAACACGACATTGATGTTTTGTGGATTGGCGCAAGAACAACCGTAAATCCGTTTGCCGTTCAAGAAATTGCGGATGCATTACAAAATACAGACAAAATTGTATTGGTAAAAAATCCTGTAAATCCTGATTTGGCTTTGTGGATTGGTGGCGTAGAGCGTTTATACAATGCAGGAATCAAAAAATTGGGAGTAATTCACAGGGGTTTTTCTACTTATGAAAAAACGAAATACAGAAATATTCCAGAATGGCAAATTGCAATTGAATTGCAAAGTCGTTTCCCAGATTTGCCTTTAATTTGCGATCCTTCGCACATTACAGGACGTCGTGATATGATTTTAGAAGTGTCTCAACAAGCATTAGATTTGAACTATGACGGATTGATTATCGAAACACATATCGATCCAGATAATGCATGGAGCGATGCGGCGCAACAAGTAACTCCAACAGCTTTAAAGCAAATTTTTAACGATTTAAAAATCAGAAAAATTACAACAGAAGAGGACGATTATAATACTGAAATGATTAAGTTGAGAGCCAATATTGATATTGCAGATGCTAAATTATTAGAAATATTGGGAAATAGAATGAAAGTAGCTGAAAAAATTGGAGCATTAAAAAAATCCAAAAATGTTGCTGTTTTACAAAATAAAAGGTGGAATGAAATCTTAGGAAAAATGGTGCTTGATGGAGAAGAAAAAGGGTTAACCGAAGAATTTATCTTAAGATTGTTTAAAGCAATTCACCAAGAAAGTATAGGTCATCAAGAAAAAATAATGAATAATTAGAATTTTCTATTTCATAAATAATCATTGTTGTCCGATAAAAAAGGTATAGTCCCTTCAGGACAAAAATCAATTTTGTAACTATCAATTTACCAACATATAATCTCTACGAGACATACTCCGTTAGAAGTTAAATGTTGGTAGAATAATAAGATGAGTTTCCTTTTAATTGTCCCGAAGGGACAATACTATTTGGGGTTACATTATTTTATATGGTTTTTTGTCTAACAATAATGATTAACAATAAAGTAAAGACCAATTATTAATTTAGTTGGTCTTTACTTTTAAAAAATAATAAATGATTCTCCGAATAAACTTTATCTTTGCCAAATGACAGGACTCGTTTATAAATCTACTGGAAGTTGGTACACTGTAAAATCCGCACAAAGTGATTTTATAGAATGCCGTATGAAAGGGAAATTCCGAATCAAAGGAATTAAAAGCACCAACCCAATAGCAGTTGGCGATTGGGTAGATTATGAACTTGAAGAAACTTCCGATACAGTAACTGGGACAATTCATACTATTCACGACAGAAAAAATTATATTGTTCGGAAATCGGTGAATTTATCTCATCAAATGCACATTATTGCCTCCAATATTGATAGAGTATTTCTATTAATTACTATAAATAATCCACCAACAACGACTAATTTCATTGATCGTTTTTTGGTAACCGCTGAAGCCTATGGAATTGAAACGGTTTTGGTTTTTAATAAAATAGATACTTTTGACGAAGCTACATTAGAAGAACAATTGTATATGCAGCATATTTACCAAGAAATTGGGTATCAATGTTTGCGAGTTTCCTCTACAGAAATGAAAGGAATTGAAGCGTTAAAAGAACTTATGATTGGAAAAGTAAGTATGTTTTCGGGACATTCTGGTGTTGGGAAATCAACATTGGTAAATGCCATGGAGCCTAATTTACATTTAAAAACAAAGGTCATTTCTGAACAAAGTATGCAAGGGCAACACACCACTACATTTGCAGAAATGTATGATTTGAGTTTTGACGCAAGAATTATCGACACCCCTGGAATTAAAGGTTTTGGGATTGTAGATATGGAAAAAGAAGAAATTAGCGGTTATTTTCCAGAGTTTTTCAAGCTAAAAGACCAATGTAAATTCAACAACTGTTTGCACAAAGAAGAACCCCATTGTGCAATAAAAAAAGCACTCGAAGCGGATAAAATCTCATGGTCTCGCTATAAAAGCTACCTTAAAATTCTGGAAGGCGATGATGAAAATTTCCGAACGGATATTTATAATGAAGACAGAATTGCCAGCGACGAAACGAGGAATAAGTAATTAATTATGAGTTATGAATTATAAGTTATTTCAAAAATAATAATTTTGAAATTTTTGTCATTCTGACGAAGGAAGAATCTCAAAATAATACAAATCAATTAATATGAAAGCAGTTTTACAAAGAGTTTCTTCGGCATCGGTAACTATTTCAGAAAAAATAGTAGCCCAAATAGACAACGGACTTTTAATATTAGTTGGAATTGAAGATGCAGACACACATGAAGACATTCATTGGCTTAGCCAAAAAATTGTAAACCTTCGGGTTTTTGCTAGCCCCACCCCAGCCCTCCCCGAAGGAGAGGGAGTGAAAAATGATGTGATGAATTTATCTGTGAAAGATATTCAAGGCGATGTTATTGTAGTGAGCCAATTTACATTGCATGCCAATACTAAAAAAGGAAATCGACCGTCGTATATTAAAGCATCGAAACCCGAAATTGCCATTCCATTATATGAGAATTTTGTTCAACAAATGGAGTTGGAATTGGGTAAAAAAATCCAAACAGGAAAATTTGGAGCCGATATGAAAGTAGCTCTCGTAAATGATGGGCCGGTAACGATAATTATTGACAGTAAAAATAAAAACCCATGAACCTAAAAGACTCCCAACTCGAAGTTGATAATTGGATAAAAGAACACGGCGTTCGTTACTTTAACGAGCTAACAAATATGGCGCAACTTACGGAAGAAGTTGGGGAAGTTGCCCGGATTATTGCCCGTCGTTATGGCGAACAATCCGAGAAAGAATCAGACAAAAATAAAGACCTTGGCGAAGAACTTGCCGATGTAGTTTTTGTGGTTTTATGTCTCGCCAATCAAACAGGAATCGATTTGCAAGTCGCCTTTGATAAGAAAATGGATTTGAAATCAATTCGTGATAAAGACAGACATCATAATAATGAGAAACTTCTTTAATAATAAAATATGAATTTACTACTGAAATCAAAAGTATTACATCTTAACGCTGAAATTAAAATAACGGGTTCCAAATCGGAAACCAATCGGTTGTTGTTGTTAAAAGCATTGTATCCAAATATTGCTTTAGAAAACACTTCTAATTCTGATGATTCAGAGGTAATGAGTTCTGCTTTATCAACCAACAACCAACAACCAACAAACGCTAACCAAATAATAGACATTCACCACGCAGGAACAGCAATGCGGTTTTTAACCGCCTATTTTGCATCACAAGAAAATAGAATTGTGACCTTAACAGGTTCTTCAAGAATGAAAGAACGGCCAATTAAAATTTTGGTTGAAGCACTACAACAACTTGGTGCCAAAATAGATTATGTTGAAAACGATGGCTTTCCGCCGATAAAAATTACAGGTCAAAAACTCACAAACAATAAAGTTTCGCTTCCAGCAAATGTAAGCAGCCAATATATTTCTGCACTTTTATTAATAGCGTCAAAACTTCAAAACGGATTGGAATTGACATTAATAGGTGAAATTACTTCCATTCCATATATCAAAATGACCTTGAATTTACTTCAAGAAATTGGCGTTGAAACGGCATTTATTGGAAATATTATTGTTGTTAAACCCAATACCCAATACCCAATACCTAAAACACAAACAGTAGAATCCGATTGGAGTTCCGCATCTTATTTCTATTCCATAATTTCACTTTCAGAGGTTGGTTCACAAATAACGCTTTCAAGTTACAAGCAAAATAGCTTGCAAGGCGATTCTGCATTAGTGGAAATATACAGAAAAATGGGCGTTGAAACCCATTTCGATGGAAATAAAATGACATTGGTAAAACAACCCCATTTCGAACTTGACCCGAGCGATAGCGAACAGGCGAAGCAAACTTTAAACCTTGATTTAAATAATACGCCCGATATTGCGCAAACCATTGTGGTAACTTGCCTTGGTTTAGGAATTGGATGTCATTTGACAGGATTACATACCCTAAAAATTAAAGAAACCGACCGCTTGGAAGCCTTGAAAACAGAACTTTCAAAACTTGGGGCTTTAATTTCAGTTACAAACGAAAGTTTGACATTAGCACCTTCAACAAATATTATTTCGAACGAAACCATCGCCACCTATAATGACCACCGAATGGCAATGGCTTTTGCTCCTTTGGCATTGAAAACAAATATTAACATAGAAAATGCAGAGGTAGTTTCTAAATCCTATCCCGATTTTTGGAATGATTTAAAAAAATTAGGCTTTGAAATCTCTGAAATATAATTAGCACAACTGTCTGTTAATGTTACTAAATCTAAAAAACACATCACTTTGTAAAAAAGCGGACACGAATTACACCAATATCTACGAATTTTTTATAAATAAGAAAGATAATCGTGGTTAAAATAATTAAGTTTGGTTTCAGTAACGGAAGAATATAACAACTTTTTACGATGAAATTGCCTTAGTGTCTTTGCGCCTTTGCATCTAATTTCACAAATAAACATCAAAACACTTGACAACGCCTATCTCACAATCGTATATTTGCACACTATTTAAAATTATGAGAATTATAACTCATAATTCATAACTCATAACTCTTAACTTCTTCTAAATGAAATTATCACATTTTCAATTCAATTTACCTAAAGAACTTTTAGCCGAATTTCCAGCAGAAAACAGAGATGAATCTCGCTTAATGGTTATTAACCGTGAAAAGAAAACTATTGAGCATAAAATGTTCAAGGATATTATTGATTATTTTGATGATGGAGATGTAATGGTAATCAATAATACCAAAGTTTTTCCAGCCCGTTTATACGGAAATAAAGAAAAAACTGGAGCAAGAATAGAAGTTTTTTTACTTAGAGAATTGAATGCTGAACAACGCCTTTGGGATGTTTTGGTAGATCCAGCTCGTAAAATCAGAATTGGAAATAAATTATATTTCGGTGATGACGATTTGTTAGTAGCTGAAGTAATTGACAATACCACTTCTCGCGGAAGAACGTTGCGTTTTCTTTTTGACGGACCTTATGATGAATTCCGAAAAAAATTAACTGAATTAGGAGAAACTCCAATTCCAAAATACATCAATAGAGAAGTAACCCCTGAAGACGCCGAGCGTTACCAAACCATATACGCTAAAGAAGAAGGGGCTGTAGCAGCTCCAACTGCAGGATTACACTTTTCTAAACACCTTTTAAAAAAATTAGAAATCAAAGGAATTGGATTTGCAGAAGTAACTTTACACGTGGGCTTAGGTACTTTTAATCCAGTTGAAGTAGAAGATTTATCTAAACATAAAATGGATTCTGAGGAGTTAAAAATCTCTCAAGAAGCTTGTGATATTGTCAACTCTGCTAAAGTAGGTAAAAAACGTATTTGTGCCGTTGGAACCACTTCAATGCGTTCTATTGAAAGTGCTGTTTCTTCTCAAAAAACACTAAACACATTCGATGGCTGGACCAATAAATTCATTTTTCCTCCACACGATTTTAGTATTGCCAATTGTATGATTACCAATTTCCATACCCCAAAATCAACTTTATTAATGATGATTTCTGCATTTTGTGGCCACGATTTGATGAAGGAAGCCTATGAAATTGCAATTAAGGAAAACTATAAATTTTATTCTTATGGTGATGCGATGTTAATCATCTAAAGTGTTTAATTCAAAATTTAGTGAATCTTCGTGAATCTTTGGGTGAACTTAGTGCAACAATTTTTTACAAAGCGCTCAAAGAAAAAAACCTGCTTGTTAATTCAAGCAGGTTTTTTTGTAAAACGTCATTATGAATTTTGTAATTTTTAATTTTTATTTTAAAGAACCCCTAAAATTTAGGGGGTGTATTTATAAATATCATAAAAATAATACTTTTTTAATTTTTTTTAGGGGGGTATCACATATTTTTTTTACTTTTATTGTGAATTTAAATCAAAAACAATGAGAAAAATTATTTTAAGTGTGATTCTAATCACAATTTTGGTGTTATCCATTTTTTCAATTTATTTATTTCCTGAAAGTACAGTTTTAGGAGCGCATATCGTGCCTCTTAAATTAGATACTGGAGATACGGCTTGGATGCTTGTAGCTACAGGTCTTGTACTATTAATGACTCCTGGATTAGGATTCTTTTACGGTGGAATGGTAGGTAAAAAAAATGTGATTAGTACAGTATTACAAAGCTTTATGGCGATGGTAATAGTAACTGTATTATGGGTTGTAGTTGGATTTGGATTGTGTTTTGGACCAACAATTGGTGGTTTCATTGGTGACCCAACTTCAAATTTGTTCTTTAATGGAGTTAGCGCAAATTCTGCTTGGGAATTAGCACCAACAATTCCATTTATACTATTTGCTTTATTTCAAGCAAAATTTGCAATTATCACCCCTGCTTTAATAACAGGAGCTTTTGCAGAACGAGTTCGGTTCTGGGCTTATTTGTTATTCATGGTTCTATTTATAATTTTCGTTTACGCACCACTTTGTCACATGACTTGGCATCCTGATGGAATATTCTTCGGATGGGGAGTTTTAGATTTTGCTGGAGGAACTGTAGTTCACATGAGTGCGGGTTGGGCTGCATTAGCTGGAGCTATATTCTTAGGAAAAAGAAAAGTTCAAAAATCAAAACCTGCTCGTATTACATACGTATTATTAGGAACAGGATTATTATGGTTCGGTTGGTTCGGATTCAATGCAGGTTCAGCAGTTGGTGCTAGTGGTCTTGCCGCTCAAGCTTTAGGAACTACAACAGTTGCTGCCGCAGCTGCTGCAATGGGCTGGGTATTTTTAGACAAAATTCTTGGACATAAACTTTCAGCAATGGGTGTTTGTATAGGTGCTGTAGTAGGATTAGTTGCTATTACTCCCGCTGCTGGTTTTGTAACAATTCCTTCTGCAGTAGCAATTGGTTTTATCGCAAGTATTGTGAGTAATCTGGTAGTGAGTAAATTCCCTAAAGGTAAAGTTGACGATGCTTTAGACGTTTTTGCTTGTCACGGAGTAGGAGGAATGGTAGGAATGTTATTAACAGGAGTATTTGCTTCAAAATCAGTAAATGCAATTGTTGGTGACAATCAAGGATTAATTTATGGCGATGCAACTTTATTTTTAATCCAATTAAAAGCACTTGTACTTGTTTCTGTATTTGCATTCGCTGTTTCGTATGCCTTATTCTTTATTGTAAATAAAATTACGCCTCTTCGAGTAAGCGAAGAAAAAGAAGAACTAGGCTTGGATATTTCTCAACACGGGGAACAGTTATAAATAACAACAAAATTTTATTGCTCTTTATCTCGGAACAAATTTTAAAAAATTTGTTCCGAATATAGATTTCTATTTTCAATTTTTAACCACTAACACAAACATAACATGAAAAAAATTATTATTATTTTAGCTTTAGCTTTAAGCACAACATTGTCAATTGCACAAGACACACCACTAGAAATTTCGGGTTCTGGAGATTTGTACTACAAGTATGATTTTTCAGAAGCATCACAGTTAGGAACTAGTTTTGCTACCGATCAGAACTCAGTATCTCTAGGTATGATTGATATCGTTTTAAAGAAAAAAACAGGTAAAACCTCTTTCGTAGGAGAAGTTTCTTTTGGTCCTAGAGGACAATTTCAATCAATTCCAGATTCTGATGGAACTTATAACAATGTTTCAAATTCATTTCATATCCAAAACTTATACGCTGCTTATGCTGCGTCAGACAAATTAACTTTGACAGCAGGATATATGGGAACTTTTATAGGATATGAAGTGATTTCTCCTTTGGCGAACTTTAACTATTCTACTTCTTATTTGTTTACCAACGGACCATTCCAAAATGCTGGGGTGAAAGCCAATTATGTAGTTTCTAGCAAAGTAGGTTTGATGGTAGGTGCGTTTAACGACCAATGGAATCTTTACACAGCTACTCCATCTTCAGGTTTAAATGCCATTGGAGCTCAATTGTCCTTAACGCCAGTAGAAGGTCTTACGGCTTATGTAAATTATTTAAGCGGTTCTGCTACTGGAACTATTATTGATTTGACAGGTGCTTACCAAATTTCAGGAAAATTTAAATTAGGTTTCAACACAGCTGATTTTTCAGGAGTTGGAGTTGACACAGGATACACAGGTTTTGCGTTGTACCCATCTTATGCCGTATCTAGCAATTTTAGCTTAGGTTTGCGTGCAGAGAACTTTAAAGGTAAGAAAAATGCTATTACTTACAGTAATGTTTCACCTGACGAATCAGTTACTGCTTTCACGTTATCAGCTAACTTGAAATCAGGTGGATTGACTTTCATTCCTGAATTTAGAATGGATAGCGGTTCAGCTAAAATGTTTAAGGGTGCTACAGAAAAATCTGCGTCACAAGTATCTATGGCTGTAGTTTACGGTTTCTAATACGCTTTATTTCGCATCATTTCTATTTTTTGTTTTTTGTTTTAAAGACCCGATATATTCGGGTCTTTTTTTTGATTTAACTTATGAAATTGCTATTTTAACATAATATTAAATGGAATTACCTTTATAAATAGTACTTTAGTAAATCTCAGTAAACCTTTGTGAATCTAGTAAAATAGCAATTTAACAAAATGCATAAAATATACTTGAAATTTAAATTAAACCATCCATGTTTTTTAGACATCTATTTGTTTTTTTAGTTCTCTTCAGCTGCCAAAAAACAATGGCGCAGGACACCACTAAAACTAAAGAAGAAACTAAAAAATACAGTAAAATTGAAAATTATTCAAACAAACATAAATTTACCAAATTTGTTTACAAACTGATTTTCGAGCCTATTTATAAAACAGTCGAAAATAAGAACTCTTTAAGCAAAGTAAATAAAATTAACTTTGCTGTTTTTGAAGGCAAAATAATTCGAAAAATAACGATAAATTCCTTTGATCCTTTTGGTTATTCTGTAAATGATAGTACTGAAACTCCAAAAATTTTTTTCTTAAGGGCAGGTAACTCATTGCATATAAAATCTAAAAATTTTACCATTAAAAACATGCTTTTAATTAGGGAAAACGAACCCTTAGACTCTCTTTTAGTCAATGAATCGGCACGTTTAATAAGAGGCCAACGCTACGTAAGCGAATTGTTTTTAGAAGCTAAATTAGTCTCGAAAGATTCGGTGGATGTTTTCATTCGAATATTAGATTCCTGGAGCGCGGTTCCCCAATTTGATATAACCACTAATAAATCAACTTTCTCACTTAATGAAAAAAATTTTTTAGGTTTTGGACACGAATTTTTTAATTCCTACTCTAAAAATTTTATGGGAATCCATGACGGATTTAGTACCAGTTATACCATTCCAAATATAAAAAACACATTTGTTAAAACTACTCTGGCCTATGCAATTGATTTTGATCAAAATTACTCTAAATTATTTAGCATTGAACGCCCTTTTTATTCCACGTTTACCAAATGGGCGGGCGGACTTTCATTGAGTCAAGTATATGCAAGTGAGATCGCTACCACCCCCACTAAAATGATCGAATTTAAAAAATACAAAGCCAATGTTCAAGATTATTGGGCGGGACATTCTGTTAATCTATTTAGAGGAAATTCAGAATATCAAAGAAGCACAAATTTCTTTACTACCGCAAGATTTTATAATAAAAATTTTGTTGAAAATCCAATTTTTGATAGCAATAATTTTGGAATTTACACTAACGAAAAATTGTATTTAATGGGAATTGGGATTGCCTCAAGAAAGTACATACAGGATAAATATATTTTTAATTTTAATGTCGTTGAAGATATTGCTTCTGGATTTTCTTACTCTTTAATAGGAGGATATCAAAATAAAAACAGTGTAAATCGAACCTACATTGGTGGAAAAGCCGCCTTTGGAAACTTCTTCAATTTCGGCTATTTAGGAACCAATTTTGAATACGGGACCTTTTATAATAATGGAACTATCGAAGAAAGTGTCGCAGTTATTAAAACCATTTATTTTACCAATTTAAAGGAAATTGGTAACTGGAAATTTCGACAATTTTTTAATCCCGAATTTGTCATAGGAATGAATAGACCTGATGCCATCTCCGATAAAATTTCACTCAATGGAGATAACGGAATTAACGGATTTTACAGCCAATCATTATTTGGTACCAAAAAACTATTAATCAATTTTCAAACTCAAGGGTATTCACCTTGGAAAGTTATAGGTTTTAGATTAAATCCTTATTTTAGATATACCCTTGGATTAATTGGTGATGACAAACAAGGATTATTTTCAAGTAAATTGTATTCTCAAATAGGAGTAGGGTTTATTATTAGCAATGATTATTTAGTATTTAAATCCTTTCAATTTTCCTTTTCTTATTACCCTAATTTACCTATTGATGGAAACTCAATTTATAAAACAAACGCCATTAACAACTCCGATTTTGGTCTAGAAAATTTTGGTATTTCAAAACCAGAATTGGTTAAATACCAATAGTATTAAAAAAAATATGAAATTAATTCTTTGTTTGACTTTTAAACATAGAAACCAATCACCAACACTTTTATTGTATAAGATAGCCATTAATTAATGTGGGAAGGTCAGTGTTAAATCCGCTCACGTTACTTTTTATCTAGGGCTTTCAATTTCATTTGACAATAAATTCGACTATCAAGCTGATTTTTATTAATGCCATTTTATAAATAATGTCATTTATTAATACATTAAGTCGTTTTTTAAAGCCTTCAATCAATAGTTCAACCTTAAATTTGTTCTTATAAAAAATATATTATTCTCATTGAAATCACGAATTATTAAAAAAGTAAAAATAATTCTATAAATAATAGTGGATTAAAATTTTAATTATTCAATCTAATTAAAGGGAAGTTAGTTAAGTTAATATAAATGCCATTCAATTTATTTGTTAAGAACATTTTGGTTAGTAAACGCTTTTACCCAATAAAGCAGCAATTGTTTGTAAGTTGAGGGACCTATTGTAGCAGTTGTTTACTAACCATATGTTTTTATCAAATTCAAAAATAATTAATATAATTTTGTGTATGAAAATGTTTAGAAGAAATAAATTAATAAATATATATTCTGAAAAAGAACAAATAGAAATTCGTAAGTTTCATGTAATGTTGCTTAAAATGAAAAAAAGGCGCCCAAACCTAAAAGAAATTCGATTGATCAACCTTATTTATCCAAATCATAATGTTACATTTTAGATAAAATATAAAAAAAAGACAAACTTTAAGGTTTGTCTTTTTTTGTGGAATCGCCGGGAATCGAACCCGGGTCCAAACAAGCAACTAAAAAACTTTCTACACGCTTATTTCCTGATTGAGTTTTCGATGTTGTGATAGACCAGGAACAGTCGCACAACACTTATCTTCTTTAATTTCGAAATCCACCCGAAGCGCATGAAAATCTAGGTTTAAATTTACGATTCCCCTTTATCGACCGCTATAAACCAGAGCTTTCGTGGAGAATCCTGCTTTCCGCGCCTAGCGCGGACGAGGCTAATCTTACTATAATTCAGATTATGCAGCAAGAGCGTAGTTTCCTTCGCCGTGTATGTGTTTTGAAACCTTTTATTAACGAGAATTGTCCCAGTTCTCGACGTGCTTACTTTTCAATTCGACTTGCTGTCAAAACCAGTCGACCCCAAATAGAGCTGCAAATATACCTTTTATTGAGTTATGATTTAAGAATTTA
>CANKLD010000015.1 GCA_947483095.1 Bacteroidota bacterium | reverse complement strand
TTTTTGGTTCCTAATTTATCAATTATTCTACCTGCAAAAAGCATCGAAATAGCATAAATAAACTGGAATACAGCTGTTATATTAGCATAATCACTATTTGACCAATTGAATTCTTTTGACAAACTTGGCGCTAATAAACTCAATACTTGACGGTCTAAATAGTTTACGGTAGTTGCAAAAAATAGCAAACCACAAATGGTCCATCTGTATTTTCCGATTGGTAAATTGGTTTCTTTCATAGTAGTTTTTAGTTTGATTAGTTTATTTAATAGTAATTAGTTATTCTATTTTAAAATAGGAAACTGCATTTTTATAACAAATGTTTTCCACCATAGATCCTATAAGTTGCATGTTGTTTGGTAATTCACCTTTTTGAATTTCTTCTCCAATAACATTGCACAATATACGTCTAAAATATTCATGACGTGGAAAAGATAGAAAACTACGTGAATCAGTCACCATTCCAACAAATCGGCTCAATAAACCAAAGTTAGAAAGTACATTTAATTGTTTTTCCATACCATCTTTTTGATCCAAAAACCACCAAGCAGCACCATATTGCATTTTACCTGCCACTTTTCCATCGTTAAAATTAGCCGCCATCGAGGCAAACATTTCGCTATCACGGGGATTTAAATTATAAACAATAGTATTAGTTAAACCATCGCATTGACTCAATCTTCCGAAAAATTTACTCATATTGTCAGCCATATTCAAATCGCCAAGTGAATCAAATCCTTGATCGGGACCAATATCCTGAAGCATTTTAGCATTGTTGTTTCTTATGGCACCAACATGAAATTGCTGCGCCCAAGATTTTTTCTTGTTCATCAAAGCCAATTCAAATAATACCGCTGATTTGTACTTATTAATTTCAATAACAGAAACCAATTCGCCTTTCATCGCATGAGCAAAAATGGTGTTTACTTCCCTTTCAGTATATTCCTCTCCATAGAAATTAGCATGTCCGTGATCAGAAATTCGACAGCCCATTTCATGGAAAAAATCGTGTCTATCGTTTAATGCTTTAATTAATTTTGAAAAATCGGAGATAGAAAAACCTACGGATAGCTCCAATTTTTTGATCCAATCAACAAAAGCTTGTCCTTTTTCAATTTCTGTAGCTTTATCAGGACGAAAAGAAGGCAAAACTTTAATTTCAAAATTATCGTCTTTTATTTTTTTGTGAAACTGTAAATCATCCGTTGGGTCATCTGTAGTTCCCACGACTTTTACATTCATTTTACGAAGAATATTTCTAACACTGTATTCTGGTTTTTGTAGTAAAGCAGTGGCTTCATTAAAAATAGCTTCGGCGGAATTAGCATCCAATAAAGTGGTAATTCCAAAATAATTTTTTAATTCTAAATGAGTCCAATGATACAAAGGGTTTCTTAATGTATACGGAACTGTTTCTGCCCATTTAAGAAATTTTTCATAATCGCTTGCGTCTCCAGTAATGAATTTTTCATCAATACCATTAGCGCGCATAGCTCTATATTTATAGTGATCCCCTTCAATCCATATTTGAGTTAAATTCTCAAATTGTCGGTCTTCAGCAATATCTTTTGGAGATAAATGACAGTGATAATCAAATATAGGTTGCGTTTTTGCATGATGGTGATACAGCGTTTTAGCCGCTTCACTATGTAACAAAAAATCATCGGTTATAAATATATTTTCAGCCATTGTAAATTAAAATAAACTTTTTTCAATTCCCATTTCTAATCCTCGCAATTCTGCTAAACCTCTTAAACGACCAATTCCTGAATACCCTGGGTTGGTTTTTTTGTTCAAATCATCTAACATTTGGTGTCCGTGATCAGGGCGCATCGGAATAACTCTTTTTGTTTCTTTTTGCTTCTTCAAAATAGATTTCACCACTTCATACATATCCACGTCACCTTCTAAATGATTGGCTTCATAGAAATTTCCTTCTTCATCACGTTGCGTACTTCTAAGGTGAATAAAATTCATTTTAGCCCCATGACGATCTACAATTCCTGGTAAATCATTATCAGCAATTACTCCGTAAGAACCGGTGCACATGCAAAATCCGTTAGACGGAGAATCAATTGCATTTAGTAATTGAATCAAATCAGCTTCTGTAGAAACCACTCTTGGTAATCCTAAAATTGGATAAGGAGGATCATCGGGATGTATCGCCATTAAAACACCTGCACTTTCTGCAACTGGGATAATTTCACGAAGGAAATAGTATAAATTTTCTTTTAATCTATTGGCATCAATACCATCGTAACCTTGAAGTACTTTTAAGAAATCTTCCACAGTATAGGATTCTTCAGCTCCTGGTAAACCAGCAATTATGTTTTGTTGCAATTTTACTTTATCGGCATCCGTTAATTTTTCAAAAGTAGCTTTTGCTTTCGCTTGCTGTGCTTCAGAGTAAGTAGTTTCTGCTCCTGGTCTTTTTAAAATAAACAACTCAAAAGCTGCGAATTCATTGATATCAAAACGCAAGGCTTTAGAACCATCGGGCATTTCGTAAGATAAATCGGTTCTTGACCAATCTAAAACAGGCATGAAATTATAACAAACAATGTTAATTCCACAAGTCGCTAAGTTTTTTATACTTTGCTTGTAGTTTTCTATATATTTCAGATAATCACCGGATTGTTTTTTGATATCCTCATGAACAGGAATACTTTCTACAACAGAAAATGTTAATCCTGCCGCTTCCACTTCATTTTTTCTTTTCATTATTTCGTCCACTTCCCACACTTGACCATTTTTAATATGGTGCAAAGCGGTAACTATTCCGGTTGCTCCCGCTTGACGCGCATCAGCTAATTTTACAGGATCATTTGGTCCGTACCATCTCCATGTTTGTTCCATAACTTTAGGTATATACTATTAAATACTATTTTTTAAACTCCGCTAAACGCGCTAAAACCACCATCTATTGGAATAACAACACCAGTCACAAAAGAGGAGGCGTCATCACATAAATATAAGGTCGTGCTTACTAAATCTTCCGGTTCACCAAATCTTCCCATAGGAGTTTGCCCGATGATGGTATTTCCTCTGGCAGTCAATTCCCCGTTTTCAGTTGTCAATAATGCACGGTTTTGATCGGTCAAGAAAAATCCTGGAGCCAAAGCATTTACACGAATTCCCACTTTTGAAAAATGTACTGCTAGCCATTGTGTAAAGTTAGATACCGCGGCTTTTGCACCACTGTAGGCAGGTATTTTTGTCAATGGAGTAAAGGCATTCATCGAAGAAATATTCAAAATACTACATCCTTTTTTACCTATCATGTCTTTAGAAAAAACTTGTGTTGGCAATAAAGTTCCAATAAAGTTTAAATTGAATACGAATTTTATTCCTTCAGCATCTAAATCAAAAAATGTCTTGAATCCTTCAGTGGTATTGTTCATGTCTTCTTCCAATAAAAATGGGTTTGAGGTAGTTCCCAATGGGTGGTTTCCTCCAGCTCCGTTTATCAAAATATCACAACTTCCTAATTTATCATTTACTTCTTTCTTAGCCGCTTCTAATGAATCTTTTTCCAATACATTGGCAGCAACACCAATTGCTTTTCCTCCAGCAGCGTTGATTTCATTTGCAACTTTATCTGCAGCCTCTTTTTTTAAATCTAATAATGCAATTTGGTGACCTTGTTTTGCCAAAGCTTTCGCTAATGTGCTACATAAAACCCCACCAGCACCTGTTATTACTACTGTTTTCATCTAATTATTATTTTATTGATTGAATTAAGCTTAAAACTGCTTTGGTTTCCGATTCGATTGTTGCATAATCTTTATCCGCCATTAATTGTTTGCTGATTAATTTGCTTCCCATTCCAACTGCCGAAACACCAGCTTTAAACCATCCTTCGATGTTTGGTCTTGTAGTGTCTACTCCACCTGTTGGCATGAACAACAATTTAGGGAAAATATCCTTAATTCCACTCAAGAAATCGGGTCCTAGCATATTGCCAGGAAACAATTTGATAAAGTGTATTCCAGCATTTTCAGCAGTTATGATTTCTGTAGGAGTCATACAACCTGGGCTGTATAAAATTCCTTTGCTTTTTAAAAATGCCGCAACTTCAGGAACAAATCCTGGACTGATGAAAAAATCAGCGCCAACCGAGAAATATTCTTCTGCTTGTTGCAAGTTTTTTATGGTTCCAATACCCAATAATAAATCAGGCATTTCAGCATTTCTAATTTCAACCATTTTCGTGAAGTTACTCAAAGCCGTTTCGCCACGACTGGTATATTCAACCGCTTTTATTCCTGCTCTGTAAATCGCTCTTAAAACTTCTATTGTTACGGTTTCATCGGCATTGAAATATAACGGAAGCATCCCTTGTTGTACAATGACATTTGAAACTTGTTGGATTTTACTCATTATTTAAATTTTAACTTTTATTACTACTTTTTTTATTTCGCCTTCTCCAATCATTGGTGCATGAACATCTTCTGGATAAAAAATACCAAATTGGTTGTCCGTTAATTGGAAATACATATCAGGACTGTCATTGAAAAAACGAACGTCTTTCTCGGGATTGTAATCACCGTTGGGTTGTACGCATTTTTCTCTTGGTTTCCAGCCAATCGTTTCTATACCGCTTACGCAAATTTGGATATCGATGTTTTTATCATGGCATTCAAATTTTTCTAAGCTCACCGCTTGGGTTTTTCCATTTCCAACACTGACGATCATTTTTAAGCCTTCGCCAAGGTCTGAAACGCCAACAGGTAAATTCGCCAAGTCTTGTTTTTTGATATAATCAAATGCTTGTGCAAATAATGGATTTAAACTCGTGTATTTCGATGCGTTAGCTAATGTATCTATTATCATGATCTCTTACTTATCTTGCAACTCTACCAGAGGCATCGCCTCCCATTAATTTATTAACCTCATCAACCGTTACTAAATTGGCATCACCTTTAATCGTGTGTTTCAAACAAGAAGCGGCTACTGCAAAATCCAGTGCGTTTTGGTCATCGTGTGGATACGTTAGCAATCCGTAGATTAAACCTCCCATAAATGAATCTCCACCACCTACTCTATCTACGATATCGGTAATTTGGTATTGACGGGTTTGCAACATTTGCTTTCCGTCATATAAAACTCCAGCCCAAGTATTGTGTGAAGCAGAAATTGAACCTCTTAAAGTAGTAATTACTTTTTTAGCTCGTGGGAATTTTTTCATCATTTGTTGACAAACAGATAAAAACGCTTCCGCTTTAACATCGTGTCCGTGCGTTTGTACTGCTGCACCATCTGGCTTGATACCGAAGTGCATTTCGGCATCTTCTTCGTTTCCTAAAATAACATCACAATAGGAGGTTAATTCGGTCATAATCGCCTCACGATCCCCACCATATTTCCAAAGTTTTGCACGGTAATTTAAATCCGTTGAAATTGTAACGCCTAATTTGCTAGCTACTTTTACTGCTTCTAAACAAGCATCGGCAGAACTTTGCGAGATAGCTGGTGTAATTCCTGTCCAGTGAAACCACTCTACGCCTTGAAAAACTTCTTCCCAATTCACCATTCCTGGTTGGATATCAGACATAGAAGAATGCGATCTATCGTAAACCACTTTACTTCCTCTGCTTACAGCTCCAGTTTCTAAAAAGTAAATACCTAAACGGTCGCCACCCCAAACAATTTTGTCGACACCTACTCCTCTTTTACGCATTTCCATCATGGCGCATTCTCCAATATCGTTTTTTGGTAAACGAGTTACAAAATCAACTGGAATTCCATAATTGGCTAATGAAACTGCTACATTCGATTCTCCTCCTCCATATACTACATCAAAATTGTCTGCTTGTGAAAATCTTAAAAATCCTTGTGGTGCTAATCTTAACATTATCTCACCAAATGTTACTACTTTTTTTGACATCTTTTTAAATTATTATAGTTATTGTTAGTTTAAAATTATGAATTAAAACTATTCGTGTACGGACACGCTAATGCAAAACTAAATAAAAAAAATTAATAATTACTTTATTTTTCATAAATTTGAATAAAAATATATTTTTGTATAAATTAAGAACTGTTTAATTAAAATTTAGCGCTATCATAACCATAAAAAAAATCGCAAAACTGGCTAATATATCTGTTGGCACAGTAGATAGAATTCTTCATAATCGAGGTCAGGTTTCCCAAGAAAATATTGACATAGTTAATGCTATTGTTAAACAATACGGTTATAAAAGAAACATTTATGCCAGCAATTTAGCTTTTAATAAAAAATTTAAAATTGCCGTTTTCCTTCCCCAACATGAAGGATTAGAATATTGGTTAGGTCCTTTATTAGGTGTAAAAAAAGCAGCTCAAGAATTTGAAAGATTTGGTATAAAAATGGAGTTCATCAACTACAAATACAATTCTACAGCATTTAAAAAAGTGGCACAAAAAGTATTAGAGGGAGAATACGACGGATTGCTTTTTGCTCCTATTTTTTATGATGAATCGGTACTTTTTTTAAAGGAATTTAAAAAGAAGAATATTCCAATAGTAATGATCGATTCTAATATAGCTGAAATCGAAGGACTAGATTATATTGGTCAAGACGCTTATCAAAGTGGCTATTTAGCTGGCAAACTGATTAGTTTTGGAGTGAAATCAGACAATAATGTTCTGATTATGAAAATTACTCGAGAAATAGAAAGTACTTCCGTTTATTTACAAAGAATTAAAGGGTTTCACTCCTTTTTTAAAGAGAAAAAAGAGTTGTTAAATTATAAGTTTTCTGAAATTAGCATTAAAGATTCTGAATACAATACCATTTCTAAAGAAATGTTCAAAAGCATTAATAGTGTTTTTGTTCCAAATTCAAGAGTTTACATAGTTGCAAAATTCCTCAAAGAAAATAATTTGAATGGCATTCGAGTGGTGGGTTACGACTTATTAAAGAATAATTTAGAGTACCTAAACGATGGGAAAATTGATTTTTTAATAAATCAAAAACCGGAAGATCAAGGTTATTTAGGTATCAGTCATCTTTATAAAAAATTGGTTTTAAAAGAAGAAATAGAAATTACCAATTATATTCCTCTCGAGATTATTGTAAAAGAAAATGCGGGAACATTTATAAAATAGTATTTCTGTATTATTTACAATATTAATAATTCTATAATTTTTGGTTTAATATAAAGGTGATTTCTAATAAATTCACAATTTATAATACAAAAATCTATTATATGATTACTTTATTTATATTTGTAATCAAATAATAAACCATTAATTATGGAAGAATGTATATCGGTATTTGATATGCTAAAAATCGGTGTTGGACCTTCAAGTTCTCATACTTTGGGCCCTTGGAGAGCAGCCGAAAGATTTCTGAATGAATTAATAGACAACAATTTGATTGAAAACACAACTCGTATTCAAGTTGATTTATATGGTTCATTATCATTAACAGGGAAAGGCCATGCTACCGATTTTGCTATAATGCTAGGCTTAAGTGGTCAAGATCCTGAATATATTCCTATCGAAAATATTTCAAAAATAATAAAATCGATTACTGAAACCGAACAGATTATTTTAGGAAATGAAATAAACATCCCTTTTAAATTAAATCAAGACATCATTTTTAATAAAGAGTTTCTTCCATTTCATGCCAATGGATTAAGATTTAATGCCTCTTTAAAAGATAGTTCCAACTATTCTTCAACATTCTATTCAATTGGTGGGGGATTTGTCGTAAAAGAAGAACGGATAAATGCAAAGAAAAAACTGGAAATAAAAGGTGCTTTTCCATTTCAAGTTTCTAATGCTGCTAAATTATTAGAGTATTGCAGGGTTGAAAATAAGAAAATTTCAGAAATTGTATTTGAAAATGAAAAATCAATGCGTTCTGAAGAAAAAATTAATAGCGAATTGCTTCGAATTTGGGAAACCATGCTGGAATGCATGTATATTGGGTGTCATTCTGAAGGTATTTTACCAGGCGGACTAAAAGTTCGTAGAAGAGCTTTTGATATGCATCAAAATTTAATTGGTTTAGCTAATTATGATTCGCCTCAATCATGGCTTGAAACCATTCGAAAAACAGAAGTCAAATTTAGACAAATACTAAAATGGGTGAGTTGTTTTGCCTTATCGGTAAATGAAGTAAATGCTGCTTTAGGGCGAGTTGTTACTGCTCCTACTAATGGAAGTGCTGGGGTTGTACCGGCAGTTTTAATGTATTTTTTAGTAATTGAAAATCACCATGCTGGTGAAAAAGAAATAAAACAATTTTTAATGGTTGCGGGAGAAATTGGTAGTCTTTTCAAAAAAGGATCAACTATCTCAGCAGCAATGGGTGGATGTCAGGCAGAAATTGGTGTTTCTTCAGCAATGGCAGCTGCCGCATTGTGCGAATTAATGGGTGGAAGTCCAGAGCAAGTTTTAATGGCTGCCGAAATTGCTATGGAGCATCATTTAGGTATGACCTGCGATCCTGTAGGAGGGTTGGTTCAAATTCCATGTATTGAGAGAAATACTATGGGGGCAATAAAAGCAATAAATGCAGCCGAATTAGCATTGGAAACTGATCCGAAAAATGCAAAAGTGCCATTAGATAAAGTTATTGATACGATGTGGAAAACAGCTCAGGATATGAATAATAAATACAAAGAAACCTCAGAAGGCGGATTAGCTATTGCAGTTAATTTTGCAGATTGTTAGCAATCCGTTTAATGGTTTAATCGGAAAATTATTAAATAAATGTGAAGTAGTGGTTCAACTATTTATGAAATAAATACTGTTAAGATTAAAAATCTAAAATCAGGAATCTTAAATAAACCAACGAACAATAATCAAGAAATCTAACTAATTTGATTATTTTTGCCTTAATTATTACTTAAACCATAAATCATATGTCAGTAGCCAAAAAAGATTACAAAAGAATTACTACAAAATCACTAATAGAAATGAAGTCTAATGGTGAGAAAATATCCATGCTAACTGCCTATGATTTTACCATGGCAAAAATTGTGGATACTGCAGGAATTGATGTAATTCTTGTAGGTGATTCTGCATCTAATGTTATGGCGGGACATGAAACTACATTGCCAATTACTTTAGATCAAATGATTTATCATGCTTCAGGTGTGGTTCGCGCCATAGACAGAGCCCTAGTAGTTGTTGATTTACCTTTTGGAAGTTATCAATCGGATCCAAAAGAAGCACTTCGTTCTTCTATCCGAATAATGAAAGAAAGCGGAAGCCACGCTGTAAAATTAGAAGGTGGTAACGAGATAAAAGATTCTATAAAAAAAATATTAAATGCTGGAATACCTGTAATGGGACATTTAGGATTAACGCCACAATCTATCTATAAATTTGGTAGTTATACCGTTCGTGCAAAAGAAGAACAAGAAGCTGACAAATTATTAGAAGATGCCAAAATGCTAGAAAAAATTGGGTGTTTTGCATTGGTTTTAGAAAAAATACCAGCCCATTTAGCTGCTAAAGTTGCTAAGAGTATTTCTATTCCTGTAATTGGTATTGGTGCAGGAGGAGACGTTGACGGTCAGGTACTTGTAATACATGATATGTTAGGAATGAACAATGAATTTAGTCCTAGATTTTTACGTCGTTATTTGAATTTATTTGAAGAAATGACTACTGCAATTGGGCAATATGTGAAAGATGTAAAATCGAGCGATTTTCCAAACGCTAACGAACAATATTAACCTAAATTTGATATTTTAGGTATTCCAAATGAAAATAATCTCTGATAAAAACAACCTCCAAATCCTTCATGAAGACAATCATATAATTGTGATTAACAAGCGTGTAGGAGATATTGTTCAGGGAGACAAAACTGGTGACAAACCACTTTCAGAAGTGGTTAAAGAATACATTAAAGACAAATACAATAAGCCCGGAGAGGTTTTTTTGGGTGTAATTCATCGGTTGGATCGACCTACAACTGGAATTGTACTATTTGCAAGAACTAGTAAAGCACTTACTAGAATGAATGCCCTTTTTAGCAATCGGGAAACTCAAAAAACCTATTGGGCAATTGTAAAAAACAAACCTGAAAATTCGGAAGACAAATTAGTTCATTATTTGAAAAGAAATGAAAAAAACAATACTTCAAAAGCGCATAGTAATGAAGTCCCCGAAAGCAAAATTGCTAGTCTTGATTATAAAATAATGGCTTCATTACAAAACTATTACGGATTAGAAATAAATCTTCACACCGGAAGACACCATCAAATTAGAGCGCAATTAGCCGCTATTGGATCACCGATAAAAGGCGATTTAAAATACGGGTTTGACAGAAGTAATCCAGACGGTGGAATTCATCTTCATGCAAGAAAATTAGTTTTCATTCATCCGGTTTCTAAAGAAAATATAGAAATCACAGCCCCTGCTCCAAATGATACAATTTGGAACGCTATTTAAAATAAAATTATTAAGTTTGTGCAATTTAAAAATAATTATTAATTCAAAATTTAGAACCTATGAAAAAAGCACTTTTATTATTACTAGTATCTATCTCAAGTTACTCTCAAGACCATTATTCAGGAATTACTACATCTAAGAGGGTTGGGATTTTAAATATTGGTTTAAATCCATCGGAATTAGCCAATTTAAATAATCATTTTGAAGTTCAATTGTTTTCTACAAGTTTGAATGTTTCAAATAATAAAATCGGATTTAATGATATTATTAATGGAAATAATTTAGAAACTATTTTATTCAAAGGAACTGAACCTGTAAACTTCAATATGGATACCGAAATTGCAGGTCCTGGAATTGCCTTTAAATTATTAAATTGGGGATTTGCAGTAACTTCAAAAGGGTATATTAAAGGTAATATTATTGATGTTGATCCAAATTTAGGGTCTGCACTTACAAATGGTATTTTAAGTTCTATAAATACGGGTACTGCTTTAATTTCAAGTAATACCAATCAAAGAATGAATGCTACCACATGGGGAGAAATTGGTTTTTCTGCGGCTCATAAAATATTTGAAAATAAAAAGAATAAAATTAATGCAGGGGTAACATTCAAACTTCTTTTTCCAGGTGCATACGCAAATATTGGTTTGGATAAATTTCAAGGCAGAATTACTAATGATTTTCCTAATTCAGGTAATTTGAAACTTACCAATGCAACCGCAAATTTGAATATTGCCTATTCAGGAAATTTAGGAAGTGGTTTTACCAATGTTAGTGATTACACTAGCTCCGTTTTTGGAAATCTTCAAGGTGTTGCAACAGATATTGGAATTGATTACCAATTACTTGGATCAAATAAAAATTACAAACTTAAAATTGGGGCTTCTATAAAAAACATTGGAAGTATGACTTTTAAATCTTCTGACAATTATTCAACCAATTACACCTTATCAATTCAAGGAAGTCAATCCTTAAATTTGAATGACTTTCAAAATTCTAATGGCATCAATGATATTGAAACAACATTGATAAACAGTGGGTTTTTAACTAAATCAGCTCAAAGTAATGACTTCAATATTAAGCTTCCAACTACTTTTAATTTATATGCTGATATTAAAATTATATCAAAATTTAGCGTTACACTTTTTACTCAACAGAAGGTAAACAGCAATAGCAACAACGATCAAATTATATCGCAAAATATAATTTCGATAACTCCTAGAATTTCATTGGGTATTTTTGAAGCTTATATGCCTTTAGCAAAAAATGAAATTTCAGGAACAACAGGAGGTTTCGGATTTCGATTAGGAGGATTTTTCCTAGGTTCAAACTCAATATTAACTGCCCTTACAAGTGATACTAAACAAGTAGATTTTTATACAGGTTTCCGCTTTGGAATACTATAAATGAATTTAAAAATGAATTTTAAATCAAATATTCAATTTAGAAAAGAGACATTAATAAGACTATTATTTTCAATTGAGGAAAATGAAAAACGAATAATTGAGGCTTTATATAAAGATTTTAAAAAACCTGAATTTGAGGCGGTTTTAACCGAAACTAATTATGTAATTGGCGATTTAAAAAATACTATTAAGAATATTAAAAGTTGGGCAAAACCAAAAAGAGTACTTCCATCAATATTGAATTTTCCATCAAGTGACTTTATTTATAACGAACCTTACGGAAAAGTCTTACTAATTTCACCTTGGAATTATCCATTCCAACTCGCATTATGCCCATTAATTGCTGCCGTTGCAGCAGGAAATTCAGTCGTTTTAAAACCATCTGAATTGACTCCAAATACATCCAGTATTATTGCTGAAATTATTTCAAAAGTCTTTTCAAAAAACCATGTAGAAGTAATTGAGGGTGGTGTTGAAGTTTCTCAAAATCTATTGTCTCAAAAATGGGATTATATCTTTTTTACAGGAAGTGTAGCGGTTGGAAAAATTGTTGCAAAAGCTGCCGCTGAATACATAACTCCTGTAACATTAGAATTAGGAGGGAAAAACCCTTGTATTATTGATGAAACAGCCAACATTAAATTAGCTGCCAAAAGAATTGTTTGGGGAAAATTCATAAATGCAGGTCAAACTTGTATTGCACCCGATTATTTATTGGTTCAAAAAAAGGTAAAATTACAATTGGTTGAGCATTTAAAGCAAGAAATCACTAATGCCTATTCCGATAACCCTGAATTATCACCTGATTATACTCGCATTATAAATACTAGAAATTGGGATCGATTAAAGAGCCTAATTGAACCAGAAAAAATACTTTTTGGAGGCCAAAATAACTCAGAAGATTGCTACTTAGCTCCTACTCTAATTGAAGAATCATCATTTGATAGTCCGGTAATGAAAGAGGAAATATTTGGCCCAATTTTACCAATAATATCTTACGAAAATGAATCAGAATTGGATGACATTATTACAAAATATGAAAAACCATTATCGCTTTATGTATTTACCACAAAAAACAAATTTGCAGAAAAGATAATACAGAAATTCTCATTCGGTGGTGGTTGTATTAACGATACTGTAATTCATTTTTCCAATAATAGATTGCCCTTTGGAGGTGTTGGTCATTCTGGAATTGGTGCCTATCATGGAAAAATGAGTTTTGATACTTTTTCACACAAAAAAGCAATTGTAAAAAAGGCAAATTGGCTTGATCTACCAATGAGATATGCTCCTTACAAAGGAAAGCTTGCGCAAATTAAAAAAATATTAAAATGGATGTAATTTTTAAAACCAATTTCGTTTTTTAAAATAATAAACCATTCCTATAGCAAGTGTAAACATAGCTACAATTACAATATAATAACCATTAGTATATTTCAATTCGGGCATATTTTCAAAATTCATTCCATAAACACCTACAATAAAAGTTAACGGAATAAAAATTGCCGAAATTACCGTGAGTGTTTTCATCACCTCATTCATTTTATGATTCTGTGATGAGAAGAAGAAGTTGGAAGCACTATCAAGTGTCACCATATCATCATCTATTTGATCTAAAAGTTCTAAACTTTTTTGATGAAGTCGAGAGAAAAAGCTAAAATTTTCAGGAGCAATTGCATTAAAAACATTGTCATCTTTAATGCTTTTTATCGAATATAAAGAATCACGCAATGGAATAATGGAGCGTTTTAAAAAATTAAAATTATCTCTATGTTTCTCAATTTGAACTAAAATTGATGGATCAGTGCTTGTTTTAGATAAATTTATAAGAAATTCCACTTTATTTTCTTCATTTTCAATGGTAATATAAAAATTTTCCATTATGGCATCTAACAATAAAAAAAGTAAATAATCTGCTTTTTTTGTTCTCACAATTCCAGAATGAGTTCTGATTCTTTCCCGAATATGCGTAAAAAAATCACTTCTTTTTTCTTGAAATGAAACTAATATTCCTTCTTTCATCAAAAAACTAATTTGTTCTACTGAAATATTATCTGAGTTTTCTTTTGGAAGCAACGATTTTACATTAAAAAAAAGAACATCATCAAGTTCATCAAGTTTTGTTCTTCGGGTGGTATTTAAAATATCTCCCAAAATAAAATTATCAATATTTAAATAAGTACCTATCGATTTAATCAATTCAATATCATTTAAACCATGAATATTCAACCAATTTATCCTCTTTAAATCAAGGGTTTCAGGGAATTTCAAGATATTAAAATCAGGATATTCCGTCAAATCTGCGTCGTCATAAACAAATAACTGCATTTGAGTTTTCAGGTCTTTATGTGTTCCAGTATATTCCAAAATGGAAGGTTGAACTTTTCTGCCTTTTTTATATTTAATTTTTCTCACAATGTCTAATTTTGTCTAAATTTAAGAATAATTACAAAATTCAGAGTGTTTTTACTAAAAATCATTTATGAAAATAGTAATTATCAATATAAAAGAACGTATACTAGTTCGTGATAATGGCATTTTAAAAATCTCGGTGGCAGAAATGAAGGAGCTACCGACTATTAAAAATACTTTTTAATGATTGAAAATAACAGTATTGCTGATTATGGCGAAATGGAAAATTGTCCTTCAATTAAAGTAACATTCCTAGGCGCGCATGCATTTCCATCAGAATTTAAGGAAAATCACCAAATGTAAATTACTCCTGAAGAAGCAATAAATGCAACAGCCATCAACGGTGCCTATGCAATGGATATTTCAAACTCATGGTAGTATTACTATTGAAAAAAATCCAATATAATTATTACGAAACCTTTAAATTCAATATAGTAATTGCCATATGCTTTTGGAAGTAACTTAATAGATTCCGTTATTATAGAAGGTGAAATTGTAAAATAAAAAAAGGGATTTGCAGTAACAAATCCCTTTTTTTAATTATAATAAATAAATTATTTCAAGGTGAAAGTAGTAGTAGAAACCAATTTACCATTGTCAAAAACATTTACAAAAAACGTTCCTTTTACTAATTTTTCAGCGGGTACATTTTTAACTAAATCTACGGTTTTATTATCGAATTTAACATTTGCAATAAAACTATAAGTTAAAGTTAAATCGTAGAAACGCTCTGTTTGACGCTCTCCCATAACATTATTTTTACTGTCAATTACTTGAACATAAAATTTTCTATCACCCGATTTAGCAATAGAATTTTCAGCAATTGTAAAACTCACTTTTAAAACATCTGCACGACTTGCTTTATCAGTTGCAATTTCTTTACCTGAACTTCTAACAATGAAAGCAGCAGTTTTTAAATTTACTATTGCCAATTTAGAACCTTTTTCAACTGTTTTAGTAAGATCTTCATTTTTACCATTTAATTCTTTATTCGTCTTTTTTGATTCATCAAGAACCACAATAGTACTGTCTCTTTGAACTTTTAATACGGTATTGTCTTTCTTTAAAGTTTCATTTTCAGCAACTAGACCTTTCATTTTTGATTCTAAAACTAAATATTGCTTTTTAAATTTAGCTACATCTCCATTAGAATTTTTTAAGTTTTCCATTAAAGCAACCACTTTTTCCCTTTCGGCAATTAATTCGTCTGAAATAGACGTGTTTTCAGCAATTGCAGCATCATATGTCGTTTTAAGATCTTTTAAATCTTTCATAACTTGATCTTTTTCAGATAAAGTAGTAGTTAATTTAGTTTCTGTAGAATTAACATCGGTCGTCAATTTGTAAATATATACTAAGCTTAAAGCAAATAGTATAGACAATACAATAATTAATGATTTAAGACTTGAATTGTTGCTTTGATTTTCCATAATGAATATAATTTTTTACGAAAATAATAATTTATATTCTAACAACGTAAGTAATTAAAATATATTATTTTTGGCAAAACTAAATAAGGTATGGAAAAATTGGTTCCCTTCACAATTAATGACCTTGCTAAAGTGACCAACTTCAGATCTGGAGAAGTGAAATTTGGTGAGAAAATGTTAACTGTGCCAAAAAATACTGACTCAAGTACTTTTTTATATTCTTGCGAAGCAAAGTATGTGTTATTTGGAATTCCAGAAGACATTGGTATTAAAGCCAATTACGGTCGGTCTGGAGCAGCTTCTGCATGGGAAAGTGCTATAAAAGGTATTGCTAATATTCAACACAATCGTTTTTGTAAAGGAAGTCAACTATTAGTGTTAGGTCAACTAAATGTAAGTGAAGAAATGTCCGAAAGTCAGCATTTGGATTATAATTCTGATACTGATAGAAAGCGTTTAAACCAATTGGTACATAAAATAGATAAAGAAGTTTCTCATATCGTTTGTAAAATTATTAAAGCAGGGAAAATTCCAATAATAATTGGCGGAGGTCACAACAATGCCTACGGAAACATTAAGGGTTCTGCCCTAGCATTTGGGAAACCTGTGAATGCAATTAATTTTGATGCCCATTCTGATTTTAGAATTCTTGAAGGAAGACATAGTGGCAATGGTTTTTCCTATGCTTACGAGGAAGGATTTTTAAACCGGTATTTTATTTTTGGATTGCATGAAAATCATACTTCCAAAAGTGTTTTAGATTCATTGAAGAAAATTGATGATCGAGTGAAATTTAATACCTACGATGAAATTCAAATTAGAAAACAAAAAAAGTTTGAAACTGAAATGAATAACGCTTTAGAATTCATCAAAGAAGATCGTTTTGGAATAGAAATTGACCTTGATGCAATTCCAAATATTGCAAGTAGTGCCATGACTTTAAGTGGATTTTCAATTGAAAAATTACGACAATTTATTTACTATTTTGGAAACAATCAAAATGCAGCCTATTTACATATTTGCGAAGGCGCACCAGATTTAGGAGAAGAAAAAAACAATCATCTTATTGGAAAATTAATTGGTTACCTTGTCACCGACTTCGTAAAAGCCAATTATGAAAACCCATTAAAAAATCAATAGGCTTCAATGATTTACGAGATTTAATTCTTAAAAACTTGATTTCATTAATATAACCTATCTTTGCCTAGAATTTAAGTAATTACTACTGAATTCTAAATATCAAAAATATGTTATTCGAAGATTTATCACTTTCAAAAAGTATCCAAAAAGCCGTATTTGAATTAGGCTATATAGAAGCAACTCCTATTCAAGAACAAGCAATTCCTATCGTTTTATCTGGAAAAGACATCATCGGCTGTGCGCAAACTGGTACTGGAAAAACCGCCGCTTTTGCGATCCCAATAATACATCAATTACACCGAATAGTAGGTTCTTCAAAAAAAGCAAAACAAATTAGAGCTTTAGTGGTAACTCCTACCCGGGAATTGGCGGTTCAAATAGGACAAAATTTTGATGCTTACGCAAAATATACCAACATTAACCAATTGACAATATTTGGAGGTGTTTCTCAAAATCCGCAAGTAGATAGTTTAAAATGGGGTGTAGATGTTTTAATTGCAACTCCAGGGCGTTTATTGGATTTACACAAACAAGGATTCATCGATTTAGATCATTTACATACCTTGGTTCTTGATGAGGCAGATCAAATGCTAGACATGGGATTTGTAAATGACGTAAAGAAAATTGTAAAACTAACTCCAAAAAACAGACAAACCTTATTGTTTTCGGCTACCATGCCAATAGCGATTCGAGAATTAGCAGAAATGTTTTTACAAGATCCAGCTACCGTTTCTGTTTCTCCAGTCTCATCAACAGCAGAAAATGTCGAACAACGTGTTTACTTTGTAGAAAAAACTGAAAAAAGAAACTTGTTGTATCATCTAATAAAAAATGAAAATTTATCGGATGTATTGGTTTTCTCTAGAACAAAACATGGTGCTGATAATGTGGTAAAAGCACTTCGAAAAAATAATATTGCCGCTGAAGCAATTCATGGTGATAAATCTCAAAATGCGCGCCAACGTGTTTTAGAGGCATTTAAAAATAAAGAAGTGGGTGTATTGGTAGCTACTGATATTGCAGCAAGAGGAATTGATATTGATCAATTACCATTTGTAATCAACTTTGATTTACCTAATATTCCAGAAACTTATGTTCATAGAATTGGTAGAACGGGAAGAGCTGGAAATGGTGGTGTTGCAATTTCTTTTTGTGGAAAAGATGAACACCCGTATTGGAAAGACATTATGAAATTGATAAAAGTAGAGGTAAAAACTATTTCAGATCATCCTTATCCTTGGCACAGCGGTAGTCCAGAAACAGCTCCTGCGGCTGCACAAAATAATTCAAACAGAAGCGGTGAAGCAAATAAATCTAGGAAGTCAACCAATTCAAAACAAAATAAAAAACGCTGGTATTAAAATAGTTACTAATTTTCATCCATTGTTGTCCGATAAAAAATGTATAGTCCCTACGGGACAAAAATTAACTTCATAACTATCTATTTACCAACATGTAATCTCTACGAGATATACTCCGATAGGGGTTAAATGTTGGTAGAATAAAAAGAAGTGTTCCTGTTAAAAATGTCCCGTAGGGACTGTATATGTTAGGTTCGCCATATATTACATGGTTTTTGTCGGACAACAATTATTTTAATCTAATGAAATAATTGTTTTTAAAAAAAAGAGACCTAGTTGGTCTCTTTTGAATTAATTTCTAATTAATTTTCTATATTTTAATCGTTTTGGTGTTAAATCACCACCCAATCGTTTTTTCTTATTTTCTTCGTATTCCGAGAAACCGCCTTCAAAATAGTAAACTTCAGAATTACCTTCAAATGCTAAAATATGGGTGCATATTCTATCCAAGAACCATCTGTCGTGAGAAATTACAACGGCACAACCAGCAAAATTCTCCAAACCTTCTTCTAATGCTCGAAGTGTATTAATATCTAAATCGTTGGTAGGCTCATCTAATAACAATACGTTTCCTTCTTCTTTCAAAGTCATTGCCAAATGCAAACGGTTTCTTTCTCCACCAGATAACATGGAAACTTTTTTGTTTTGATCGCTTCCGCCAAAATTAAATCGGCTTAAATAAGCACGAGAATTTACTTGACGTCCGCCCATCATAATCAATTCCTGACCATCGGCAAAATTTTCCCAAATAGATTTCTCGGGATTTATATTGGAATGCGATTGATCAACATAAGCTATTTTTACTGTTTCACCAATTTTAAAATCTCCTCCATCTGATTTTTCTTCCCCCATTATCATTTTGAAAATAGTAGATTTACCAGCTCCATTTGGACCAATAATACCAACAATTCCCGCTTGAGGAAGTGTGAAATTCAGGTTGTCATATAATAATTTCTCTCCAAAAGATTTGGCAACACTATTCGCTTCAATAACATTGGTACCCAATCTAGGTCCATTAGGAATATAGATTTCTAAATTCTCATCCAGTTGTTTTTGATCTTCATTTAGAAGTTTGTCATAATTCTGTAAACGAGCTTTTTGTTTCGTTTGACGTCCTTTTGATCCTTGACGAACCCAATCCAACTCGCGTTCCAATGTTTTTCTACGTTTAGAAGCCACTTTTTCTTCTTGTGCCATTCTAGTTGATTTTTGGTCCAACCAAGAAGAATAATTTCCTTTCCAAGGAATTCCTTCTCCTCTATCCAATTCTAAAATCCAACCGGCAACATTATCTAAAAAATAACGGTCGTGAGTAACTGCAATTACGGTCCCAGAATATTGAGCTAAATGTTGCTCTAACCAAAGTACGCTTTCCGCATCCAAGTGATTCGTTGGCTCATCTAATAATAAAATATCCGGTTGTTTTAACAATAATCTACACAA
>CANKLD010000014.1 GCA_947483095.1 Bacteroidota bacterium | reverse complement strand
TTATAATTTTAAACTTACTCAGTAAATTACTGCATAACATAAAATCCTTAACCCTTTTTTGATTTAATGAACTATCAGGAAACTTTAAATTGGATGTTCAATCAACTTCCTATATATCAACTTCAAGGTGCTTCAGCCTATAAAGAAGACTTGACGAACAGCCTATTATTATCAAATTATCTAGGAAAACCTGAAGAAAAATTAAAATTTATTCACGTTGCAGGTACTAATGGAAAAGGGTCAACCTCTCACCTACTTGCTTCCGTTTTAAAAGAAGCAGGTTATAAAGTTGGCTTATATACCTCACCACATCTTAAAGATTTTCGAGAACGTATTAAAATTATAAGTCCCGAAGTTTCGGGAGAAATAACAGAGGAATTTGTTTGTGAATTTATTGAAAAACACATTAATTTCTTTAAAGAAAATGAATTGAGTTTTTTTGAAATGACCGTTGGATTGGCATTCGAATACTTCAAAAAAGAAAAGATAGACATCGCAATAATTGAAGTGGGATTAGGCGGCCGATTGGATGCTACCAATATTATTACCCCATTGATTTCGGTTATTACCAATATTGGAAAAGACCACGTTCAGTTATTAGGAAACACGCTTGAAACTATTGCAAATGAAAAAGCGGGCATTATTAAAAATGGAATTCCAGTGATTATTGGAGAATATACAACTGAAACGAAACCTGTTTTTCTAGCTAAAGCAAATGCAATGAAGTCTCAAATTTTCTTTGCATCAGATCGTATTTCTGATGATTATCCCTCCGATTTAAAAGGCGATTATCAAATTTCAAATAAGAAAACGGCTATTCAAACTTTAAGAATATTAAATACAATTAATGGGTTTGAAGTTTTAGAAGCGGATATGAAAAAAGGGTTTCTTACTGTAGAAAAAAACACTGGACTTCAAGGAAGATGGCAACAATTGAACAGAGCGCCAAAAACAATTTGCGATACAGCACATAATAAGCATGGTTTAGAGATGGTTTTAAACCAATTAAAAAAAGAACAATTTGACACTTTACATTTTATTTTTGGTGTTGTAAATGATAAGGATTTGGATGAAATTCTTCCGTTATTTCCAAAAAATGCCATTTACTATTTTTGCAAACCAAATATACCACGTGGATTAGACGCTTTAATTTTGGAGCAAAAATCAAAAGAATTTGGATTGACCGGAAAAGTATACAATTCAGTTTCAGAAGCTTATACAAGTGCCAAAGAAAATGCAGTTATAACCGATTTTATTTACATTGGCGGAAGCAACTTTGTGGTAGCAGAAATATTGTAATTAATTTAAAAATAGTTTGCAAATACCGAAAAGAGGCTTATATTTGCACACCTATTTAGGGCGATTAGCTCAGCTGGTTCAGAGCACCTCGTTTACACCGAGGGGGTCGGGGGTTCGAACCCCTCATCGCCCACAGAAAACTTCAACAAAAATGTTGGAGTTTTTTTATGACATTTCCTTAATAAAATATTCAAGAAATCAAGTTAAGAGTGCGTTCTAAAGCCATTGCTCTAGAGCCTTTAATTAATAGCAAACTGTCTTTAATATTAATGTCTCTAAAGGAATTTGTAAACGCTTCAAAAGTTAAGAAGAAATTGCATTTATCATTTTGAATTTTATTAGCATAAAAGTCTTTTCCAATAAAATAAGTAGTAACTAGATTGTTGTTTTTTACCATTTCAACTATAAACTTATGTTCGGCTAAACTCTGCTCTCCCAACTCAAACATATCTCCTAAAATTGCAATTTTATTTTTATTTTCTAATTGGAAAAAATTTTCAAGTGCAACCACCATACTTGATGGATTTGCATTATAGGCGTCTAAGATTATTTCATTCGAATTAATGGTCAACATTTGAGATCTATTATTTTGAGGGACAAATCCTTCAATTGCACTTTTAATATCATCTATAGACACACCAAATTTAATCCCAATTGAAATAGCAGCATTTATATTATTTGAATTATACCAACCAATTAAATGGGAGGTAATTTTAACATTATTTAATTCAACCTCAACAAATGGGTTTGCGTTGATTGAATTTATTATTACGTCTGCATTTTGAATGTTTAATCCAAAAGTAAATGCGTTAATATTGGTTGTTTTTTCTACTTGAATTGGGTCGTTTAAATTTACAAAAACAGTCTTTTGGTTTTTAAACAAAAAAGAATACATTTCAGATTTTCCTTTAATTACTCCTTCAACTCCCCCAAAACCTTCTAAATGTGCTTTTCCAAAATTAGTGATATAACCATAATCTGGTTTTGCTATTTCACACAAAAATTCAATTTCTTTTTGATGATTGGCTCCCATTTCTACAACACCTACTTCAGTATCTTTGGTAAAAGAAAGCAACGTAAGAGGCAAGCCAATGTGATTATTTAAGTTTCCAAAAGTTGCTTTGGTTTTGAACTTTTTGGAAAGCACCACCTGAATCAATTCTTTGGTTGTGGTTTTGCCATTGCTTCCAGTTAAAGCTATAATTGGAATGTTCAAGTATTCTCTGTGGAATTTTGCCAATTCTTGTAAAGTCGCTAAACTATCTTTTACAATTATTGTTCGTTCATCAATAAAATAATCTGGGTTGTCAATAATAACAAAAGAGGCTTTTTTTTCCAAAGCTTCTTTTGCAAAGGTATTGGCATCAAAATTATCTCCTTTAATTGCAACAAACATCGAGCCTGAATCAATTTTTCTGGTATCAATTGAAACAGAATTGCATTTTAAAAAATAGCTGTGAATGCTTTTAATATCTATCATAAAAAAAAATCATTGTTGTCCGATAAAAAATATATAGTCCCTACGGGACAAAAATTAACTTCATAACTATCTATTTACCAACATATAATCTCTACGAGAGATACTCCGATAGGAGTTAAATGTTGGTAGAATAAAAAGAAGCGCTCCTGTTAAAAATGTCCCGTAGGGACTATATAATGTTAGGTTCGCCATATATTTCATGGTTTTTGTCGGACAACAATGAAAAAATTTATAAAATAAAAGCCCTAAGTAGGGCTTTTATTTTATTATTTAGAGTGAAATTAATTTCTTGCTCTTTTCTTTTTGTCTGCTTTCGCTCCCACTCTTGACATTGCGCATCTGAATCCTATGTAATCCGTAGCCATATCTTGAGGAAAATATCTTCGTTGAGCAGGATCTAGCCAATAAGCTCTATCTCTCCAAGAACCTCCTTTGTAAACTCTAACATTATCATCTAGCAAGGTAGTTCTAGTATTAGTTTCATCTTTTTGTTTTGTTGTAACTCCTAATGAATTAACAGAAACATTGTGTTTTGGTGAATTGTACATGCCCCTACTATCGTTGGTAATGGTTGTGTTGGCATTGGCAAAATCATTCGTTGATTGCTTGTCTCCGTCTCTGTAGTTTTTTTCATAGCTTTTATCAAAGTTTTGTCTTAGATAGGTTTCATTTTCATCAACAGGTACTTGAACTATTTGACCTGGAAGACTTCTGGCAATTACTTTACCATTAGACAAAGTATCATATTTAATGTCTTTAGGATCGGTTACAACTTCAACTTTACCTTTAACCACTTTGTTTTTATCAAATTCATTACCTCTAAAGTAATTAAAGTCACTCGCTTCATCGTCAATCATTGGTCTATATACATCAGCAACCCATTCTGCTACATTACCTGCCATGTCATATAAACCAAAATCATTTGGAGGGTAAGATTTCACTTTATTGGTTATATCTGCACCGTCATCAGACCATCCTGCAATACCACCGTAATCTCCTTTTCCTTGTTTAAAATTCGCTAATTGATCGCCTTTTGTTTGTCTTTTTCCAGATCTAGTATAACTTCCAGACCAAGGATATTTCTTTTGGCCCTTGAAAGTATTATAATATCTTTGTCCTACATCTGCTGCTGCGGCATATTCCCATTCCGCTTCCGTTGGAAGTCTGAACTCAGGTAATAAAATCCCTGAAGTTCTTTGAGCATAAACATTTATAGCATTTTTTGTAGTAGCTGCTTGTCCTTTAGAACCGGCAACTTTAACAGGTTTTGATTTAGAGTTTTTAGGCCCTTTTAATACAATTTTTTCATCCCCTCCAAAAGATTTACTTGGAGCATTTAAATAAGTTTCAGTATTAAAGGTCTTTTCGGCAGTTACATCTAAAATTTTAGCATCCACTTTAAGGTACCCTTCTTTTTCAAGTGCGTTTTCATTTACTCTTTCTGTTCTCCATTTACTAAATTCAACTGCTTGAACCCAATTAACTCCCACTACAGGATATGTAGCATAAGCTGGGTGTCTTAAATAATTATTAGTATACGTTTCATTATATCCTAATCTATTTCTCCAAACTAAAGTGTCTGGTAAAATCCCTGAATATATTTTTTCGTATTTTTCATCATCCGGAGAAAAAACTCTTTTAGTCCAATCTAAGTATTCCATATACATTAAATTGGTTACTTCTGTTTCATCCATGTAAAATGAAGCTACATGTTGTTGATTTGCAGTATTATTCCAATCACGCATTACATCATCTTGAACTTTACCCATAGTAAAAGTTCCTCCTTCAACCATTATAAGTCCTGGAGCAGTTGCTTGCTTGCTAAACTTGCTGTTGTACTGGAAGCCTCCTTTTTTATCATTTAATTTCCAACCAGTTGCTGAAGAGCTCCCTTTAGAACTTGATTGCTTGCTACAACTCGAAAATCCTAAAAGTAGCACTAACACCAGAAAAACATTTATAACTAGATTTTTATTTGCTTTCATACTTATGAGGGTAATAATTTCGTCGCGAATATAATAATTAACTATTAAACCGCAACACATTTGCTTTAATTTATTTAAAAACGAATCAAAAATAATTGATTATATCACACAACGCAAAATTAAAACAAATATTACATATATAGAACCAAAATTTAATTTTAAATACACACTATTTAATGTAATTTAGCGTTATTAATGACCTATGAAAGATAAATTTTTGTTTTTATTATTTATTTCAATTGCAACTTTTTCTCAACAAAAAGGAAGTATTTCGTTAGTTTGGTCCGAAAAATCTGAATTTTCTTTTAGTACCTATAAATATAGTATTCCTCAAATAAAATCCGTGAACTTTGCATTTGATAGTTCTAAAAGAGCTATATATTATAATTTAAATTTACCTCAAAATGAATTATTCGATGAAAATTCACTTCAGATAACAAATATTATATATGAGGATATTTCCATTTCCGAACTAGGTGATTTAAATCCTAAAAACATACCAAATTCTTTAAATGCTTCACTAAAATCAATTCTTTCTAGAGATAAAATATTTGCTTTTATTAGTCTATCTCCAATAATTAAAATGGCAGATAACTATAAAAAAGTAGTGTCTTTTTCCTATTATTTTTCAAATAATGGTACCTCCAGAAATGCTCAAGAAAGTGCAAATATACTTCAGGTTTCGAATTCTGTATTAGCCTCGGGAGAATGGTTTCGTTTTTATGTTGAAAAATCAGGTGTTTATAAAATTTCAAAGAGTTTTTTAAGCTCCCTTGGTTTAAATGTGAATGTAGATCCTAGAAAAATTAAACTATATGGTAACGGTGGCAGAATGCTTCCGCTGTTAAATAGCACTTTCTATCCAGAAGATTTAGCCGAAAATGCCATTCAATTTATAGGAGAAAATGACGGCGTATTTAACGATAGCGACTTTATTCTATTTTATGCTGAAGGAGTTGATAATTGGAATGGAGAAAGTCAAACCAATAGTAATTTATTTGCAAACAAATCCTATTATTATGTAACTGTAGCAGGGGATCCAGGAAAAAGAATTCAAAATTACACCCAGCCTACTACACCGGCTTCATTAGATATCACCACTTTTGATGACTATCAATTTCATGAAGTCGATCTGATAAATATTGTAAGAGCGGGTAGACAATGGTTTGGCGAAGCATTTAATATTAATGATATCCAAGAATTTTCTTTCGATGTTCCAAACGCCGTTACCACAACTCCTGCAATCTTAAACGTTACCGTTGGTTCAAATGCCTATAATGCTACCACTTTTAAAGTGGAAGCTAATGGCCAATTAGTTGGAAATATAAATTTGTCAGCTATAACCTCGGGATCCGGAACCGAATTAAATATTGCCTCTTTACCAGGTGGCACAACAATTGCTGCTTCAAATACAATTAAGATTAAGCTTACCTATAATAACAATGGCGTACCTTCTTCAAATGCCTATTTAGATCATATAATTTTAAAATGTAAGCGAAATTTGACGGGTTATGGCAAGCAATTTCGTTTTAAATACAACGGCACCAATTCCCTTTCGGGCATTGCTTCCTATCAATTTAATTCGGCTTCAGGAATTTCTCAAATATGGGATATTACTGATATTTATAATGTTACCAATATTGATAACCCAAATCAAGGTAATTTTAATTTCAAAGCACCTTTAGGAGACTCCAGAAATTATATCGCTATTGATTATGCCGATTTATACAGCCCTCTGAAGGAAAATTCGACAAGAGTTGCCAATCAAAATTTAAAAGGAACCATTTTTAAAAACAATCAAGGGGTATTTCAAGATCTAGATTACTTAATAATTACCCCGGCATTTTTAAAAACTCAAGCCGATAAATTGGCTGCATTTCATACTAATTATTCCAATTTAAATGTAAAGTCAGTCACTTTAGAGTCCATTTATGAAGAATTTTCTTCTGGAAAACAAGATATTGCTGCCATCAGAAATTTTATCAAATATGTTTATTCTAATGCTTCAAATCCTTCAAAAAAAATAAAATACATCAATTTATTCGGTGACGCTTCTTTTGATTATAAAAATAGAATTAAAAATAACACCAATATCGTTCCTATTTATCATGCTTTAAATAGTACAACTGCGGGGGAATCCTCCTATGCCTCTGACGACTTTTTTGGTTATATGGATCCAACAGAAGGTAATATTTCTTATTACTTCGGAGGTATTGATATTGCCGTGGGAAGAATGTTAGTGAGTACTAATGCTCAAGCAGAAGAAATGATTAATAAAGTTTTTGAGTATAATGATTTGAAATCTTATGGTAATTGGAGAAATAATTACGTTGCAATTTCTGATGACTCCGATAAAGATTCAGATGCAACTTTGCAATTTAGACAAAATCAATTGGCCGACAGAATTGTATTGGAAAAACCTTTTATTAACGTTAAAAAAATTCTATTAGATTCTTATGTTCAAGAGGCTTCATCAGGAGGAGATCGGTACCCAAAAGCACGTGAAGATATTTTTAACGCTTTCGAAAAAGGAGCGTTAGTTTTCAATTATCTAGGTCATGGTGGAGAAGATGGCTTAACTGGGGAGAGAGTATGGGAAAAGTCCGATGGACAAAACCTCCGTAATCAATATAAATATCCCTTATTTATTACCATTACTTGCGATTTTTCAAGATTTGATAATCCATACCGGCCAACTGCTGGAGAATACACGTATTGGAACCCAAAAGGCGGTGCAATTTCAATGATTACTACAACGAGATCTATCGGACAACGATCCGCTGAGTATTTTAATGATAAACTATTTGAATATTTATTTTCATATGGTTCTAACCAATATACCACTATTGCAGAAGCTTTACGATTAGCGAAAAATAGCAATCCAAGTTCGTCATCAAATGTCGTTTTTTATATTGGAGACCCGGCATTAATGCTGGCCATACCAAAGCCTAAAATTCGATTGACTAAGGTAAATGACATTCCAATAACAGGAGCAATTCCTGATTTACAATCGTTAGCTTTCGTAAAATTATCTGGGGAAGTTACCAATGAAAACAACACGCTATTACCAACCTATAATGGCGAATTAGCAATAAATATTTTTGATAAAAATATAATAAAAGCCACATTTAACAATGACGGAAGTAGTCCGCCAATTAATTTTAACACTTTAGGCGAGACCATTTTTCGAGGAAATGCATTGGTTTCAAATGGGCAGTTTGAGTTTGGATTTGTAGTTCCAAGAGACATTAAAATACCTGTTGGAAATGGAAGAATTAGTTTTTATTCGAAAAAAAATTCGGAATTTATTGATCAAACAGGGATAGATACTTCCATAAAAATTGGAGGTATTAACACATTGGCAGCAACCGATACCACTCCTCCAACAGTGAAATTATACATGAACGACCAAACATTTGTATATGGCGGAATAACAAATGCTTCCCCATTTTTTCTAGCATATATTGAAGATGAGAATGGAATTAATACCGCAAGTGGAATTGGACATGATATTGTTGCCATTTTGGATGGAAATGAAAGCGAGCCTTATATAATTAATGATTATTATGAAACGGAATTGGACAATTACAAAAAAGGGAAGTTAAGATACCCATTTAGAAATTTAGCTCCAGGATTACACACCATTACATTTAAAGCTTGGGATGTGTACAATAACCCAATCAGTGCTGAAATTCAATTTATTGTAGTTGGAGATGAAACAATGACACTCACAAATGTGCTAAATTATCCAAACCCATTTGTAAATTATACTCAATTTTGGTTCACCCATAATCATCCCTATGAATCCTTAGAAGTTCAGGTTCAAGTGATTACAATTACCGGAAAAATAGTTTGGACTAAAAACCAAATAGTTTACACCGATGGATTCCTTTCTAGAGAGATAACATGGGATGGAAAAGATGATTTTGGAGATAAAATTGGTAAAGGGGTTTATATTTATAAACTAACGGTGAAATCTTCTTTAACAAATCAAAAATCGGAAAAGTTTGAAAAATTGGTAATCCTTTAATAATGTTCTATATTTGTCTAATATAATTTTAAAAAAAATGAAAAAAATAGTTATACTACTGTTTTGCATTACTGCAATTTCTAACCTAAAAGCACAAGAAAGAGTAATAACCACTGGGGTTCCGTTTTTATTAATTGCAGCCGATGCAAGAGCTGCCGGTTTGGGAGACCAAGGAGTAGCCACTTCTGCTGATGCTTTTTCACAACAATGGAATCCAGCAAAATATGCCTTTTCAACCGAAAAACAAGGATTTACAACAAGCTATACTCCCTATTTAACAGCATTAGTAAATGACATTGCACTTGGTCAAGTTAGCTATTTTAACCGGTACAACGAAAGAAGCGCCTTCGCTTTAAGTCTTCGCTACTTTAGTTTGGGAGAAATTGAATTAAGAGAAAATGCTTATGATCCGGCAAATGTTGTAAAACCTAATGAATTTTCAATAGACGGTTCCTATGCGCTAAAATTAAGTGATAAATTTTCGATGTCAGTAGCTGGAAGATTCATTAGCTCGAGTTTAAAAATTGATTCTAATAATGATAGAACCGCTGCTACCACTTTTGCATTTGATGTTGCAGGATTTTTTCAGTCAGAACAAACGGCTTTTTCAGAATTTGACGGACGATACAGAATAGGTTTTAACTTTCAAAATTTAGGTCCAAAAATAAATTATGACGCTAATGTTTCTGATATTAATGCGAATTTTTTACCCGCACAAATGAAATTAGGAGGTAGCTTCGATTTTATTTTTGATGATTATAATAAAATTACAACCAGTTTGGAATTAAGTAAATTGTTGGTTCCAACACCACAAGTGGATAGCTCTAATTTATATGATTACAATCAAGATACCTATACAGATACTCAAGATATTAGAGATGCGAATGCCGATTACAAGAAAATTGGTTGGGTTTCAGGAATTTTCAAGTCCTTTAATGATGCCCCAGGAGGATTTAGCGAAGAGTTGAAAGAAATCACTTATTCGGCTGCTGCTGAATATTTATACCAAGATTCATTTGCATTGCGTTTGGGTTATTTTCATGAAAGCCCTGTTAAAGGGGCTAGACAATACTTTACTTTAGGAGCTGGATTTAAATACAATGTAGTAAAAATTGATGTTTCCTATTTAATGTCAACTTCTAAAGTTCAAAACCCATTAGAAAATACCTTGCGATTCTCCTTAACATTTAATTTTGGCGATAAGTACGAAGAGTATTAATAGTAACTAATTAAAAAATCCAAATCCAAATTTCAATGAAATTTGGATTTTTTTTCCTCAAAAAACTATGAAAAAAATCAGCATTACAACAACATTTACCCTATTTGATTCGGTTAATGAATTACCCGATGCTGTTTTTTCATTGATGGAACAAGCAATAGAAATAAGAAAAAAAGCGTATGCTCCTTATTCTAATTTTAAAGTTGGTGTTGCAGTATTGTTAGATAATAATAAAATTGTTCTGGGTTCAAATCAAGAAAATGCAGCTTATCCATCAGGGCTTTGCGCCGAAAGAGTTGCTATCTTTTCTGCAGGTGCGCTATATCCAGAAGCAAAAATTATTAAAATGGCAATCACCGCCACGGCCGATCACAACCCAACACTTACTCCTATTCCGCCTTGTGGCGCTTGCCGACAATCTATTTCAGAATATGAAATAAAACAAGAACAACCTATTGAAATTTATTTTATGGGAGAATCTGGAAACGTTTATAAATCGGATTCATTGAAGAATTTATTACCCCTAATGTTTGACAAAAAATTATTGTAAATCTAAATTAAACTGCTCCTCTTTTTAATATTAGCAAATAAACTCCTAAGGACAAGAACATTATTGGTTCAATTGGGGGGGGGGGAATCAGGAGGTAAAATTGAAAACCGATAAAAATTAACCAAAGATTCACAGATTAGAAATAGTTTAAAATCTGTGAATCTGTGGCTAAAAAAACATTTAATGTGAGAATTTGATTATAATTTGAGAATTTAATAGCAAAACCTCTTTTTTAACAACTATTAAACAAGGAGTGCTAAATTATTAAATAAAAATACTATTATATTTTACTTCTTAGAAGTAATGTATTATTTTTGCATCTTGAAATTTGTATGAATTTCTATTTTTAAATAGATAATAAAATGCAAATACAATAAACAATCTACTAAAATGAAAGAAGTTACAAAAGAAGTTTATTTAAAGTGGTACGAAGACATGCTGCTTTGGAGAAAATTTGAAGATAAATTAGCAGCGCTTTACATTCAACAAAAAGTTAGAGGTTTCCTTCATTTATACAATGGGCAAGAAGCCGTTTTAGCTGGGGCATTACATGCAATGGATTTGACAAAAGACAAAATGATTACTGCTTATAGAAATCACGTTCAGCCTATTGGAATGGGCGTAGATCCAAGAAAAATTATGGCGGAATTGTTAGGTAAAGCTACTGGTACTTCTAAAGGAATGGGTGGTTCAATGCACATTTTCTCTAGGGAACATCGTTTTTATGGTGGCCACGGGATTGTTGGAGCTCAAATTCCAGTAGGTGCAGGACTTGCTTTCGCAGACAAATATTTTGAAACTGGTGGTGTTACCATGACCTATTTTGGTGATGGAGCAGCACGTCAAGGGTCACTTCACGAAACTTTTAATATGGCTATGTTATGGAAACTTCCAGTAGTATTTATTGTGGAAAACAATGGATATGCAATGGGAACTTCTGTAGAAAGAACTGCCAATCATAGTGATATTTGGAAACTTGGTTTAGGTTATGAAATGCCTTGCGGACCAGTGGACGGAATGAATCCTGTGAAAGTTGCTGAAGCAATGCATGAAGCAATTGATAGAGCGCGTCGTGGTGACGGACCAACATTTTTAGAAATGAAAACCTACCGTTATAGAGGCCACTCTATGTCGGATGCCCAATTATACCGTTCTAAAGAAGAGGTTGAAGAATATAGAAAAATTGATCCTATTACGCAAGTTTTAGATATAATTATGGATCAAAAATATGCTACACCAAAAGAAATTGAAGCTATTGACGAAAAAGTAAAAGACTTAGTAGAAGAATGCGTCGCATTTGCAGAAGCGTCTCCTTTTCCAGAAGTGCAACAATTATATGATGTAGTTTACGAACAAGAAAACTATCCATTTATTCCTCATAAACTTTAATCGATATGGCAACAGTAATAACAATGCCTCGCTTAAGCGATACGATGACCGAAGGTACCGTAGCTTCATGGCTTAAAAAAATTGGAGATAAAGTTTCTGAAGGCGATATTCTTGCCGAAATTGAAACTGACAAAGCTACAATGGAATTTGAATCTTTCAATTCTGGAACACTTTTATATATCGGAATTAAAGAAGGGGAATCAGCTCCTTGTGATTCCTTATTAGCTATTATTGGAAAAGAAGGGGAAAATATTTCTGATTTAATAAGCCCCCCAACCCCCGAAGGGGGAGTTGCTGTTGAGGCAAAAGAAACTATTTCAGATCCAACAACAAACAACCAGCAACAATCAACGGGGCTTCCAAAAGGAGTGGTAGTGGTTACCATGCCGCGTTTAAGTGATACGATGACGGACGGAACTGTGGCTACCTGGTTGAAAAAAGTAGGCGATAAAGTTGCTGAAGGTGATATTTTAGCCGAAATTGAAACGGACAAAGCCACTATGGAATTTGAATCTTTCAACGCCGGTACTTTATTGTATATTGGAATACCAGAAGGCGGAACTGCACCTTGCGATTCTTTGTTAGCAATTATTGGCCCTGAAGGAACTGATATTACTGGCTTACAAAGCCCCCCAACCCCCGAAGGGGGAGTTGTAAGAGAGGTGAAAACTATTTTAGAACCAACAACTATCAACGAACAACCAACTGCAACAGCTAATTCTAACGAAAGAGTATTTGTTTCTCCATTAGCTAAAAAAATTGCTGAAGAAAAAGGAATTAATCTATCGCAAGTTAGTGGTTCTGGTGAAAATGGTCGAATTATAAAAAGTGATGTTGAGAATTTTGCACCAAGTGCAACTTCTCAAAATGCCCAACCACAAGTTGAAATTATAGCCGCTAGACCATTTGCAGCAGCGGGAGAAAAAATGACCGAAGAAATTAAGAATTCTCAAATGCGCAAAATTATTGCAAAACGTTTGGCAGAATCTTTATTTACAGCTCCACATTACAACCTTGTAATTGAGGTAACAATGGACGAAGCAATGAAATCAAGAGCAATTATCAACAGCGTTCCAGATACGAAAGTGTCCTTTAACGACATGGTGATAAAAGCAAGTGCAATGGCATTGAAAAAACATCCAAAAATAAATTCACAGTGGAGAGAAGATTCAATTCTTATCAATTACCATGTGAATATTGGAGTTGCTGTTGCAGTTGAAGACGGATTAGTAGTTCCTGTATTGCCTTTTACTGATGCGATGAGTTTATCTCAAATTGGCGGAAATGTTAGAGATCTTGCAGGAAGAGCAAAAAGCAAAAAATTATTACCATCAGAAATGGAAGGTAGTACTTTTACAATTTCTAATCTTGGAATGTTTGGTATCACTGAATTTAATTCAATTATCAACCAGCCCAATTCTGCGATTTTATCTGTGGGTGCAATCGTTGAAAAACCGGTGGTTAAAAACGGACAAATTGTTGTTGGAAATACCATGATGCTTTCCTTAGCTTGCGATCACCGAACAATTGATGGCGCTACAGGAGCACAATTTCTACAAACATTAAAACAATATATTGAAAACCCAGTTACGATGTTAGCATAAGTTTTTTAAATATTTATTTATAAAAAAAGTCCCGTTATTAGCGGGACTTTTTTATTTATTCTTCTCCTCTATCCACTTGGACATGTATTTACTACTTTGTAGCGATTGATGTTGTAAAACGGAACCTATAAAATTCTTTAATCGATGTTGGTTTAAATTGGTTTCCAAATTACAAATAACCTCTTTAAATTCGTTTACAAAATCCGACTTCAAATAGCGTTTTTCGATAATGGTAATTCCATTCATTTGAGCTGAATTCCAAATCGATTTGTCATTATATAATGAAATAGCTTTAGTAGCAAATTCTGCTAGATCATCAGTTATAAAGCCATTCCAAGATAAGTCACCATTCATAGATTCTGCACCAATTGAAGTGGTTACACTTGGCGTGCCACATTGCATGGCTTCCAATAGTTTTCCTTTTATTCCTGCTCCAAATCGCAAAGGTGCCAATACAACTCTAGCTTTTGAAACTACTTCTTGCGCATTTTCAGCACGACCAAGAATATGAAATCCTTTTTTGGGCTGGTGCAATTGTAAAACTTTTTGTGATGGATAAGCACCGTAAACAAGCAAATTGGCTTCCGGCATTTCATTTCTAATTAAGGGCCAGATCGATTCATTTAAATATTGAACCGCATTCCAATTGGGTTCATGAACAAAATTTCCTATGAAAATAAAATCCTTTCTGTCTTCAAATGGCAACCAATTCTCACTTTCTTCTTTAGAAATTGGATCTAAAAATAAAGGCAGGTAATACAACAAATCGGAATCTATTTTAAAGGTGTTTTGCAACAATTGCGTTTCCACTTCTGAAACCATAATGGAAAGATCACATCTTAAAATACTTGCAATTTCTCTTTTGGAAATTTCTTCATTTAATAAATCTAGGAATTCAAATTTCCGATTTTCCTTAAATGCTTTTTGACGCGAAAATCGCAAACAATGCAGGTCTATGGTGTCTAATATTCTTAAAGCGTTTGGGCAAAATTCAGCCACTCGCCACCCAAATTGTTCTTCCATCAAAAACCGATCAAAAAATACCATCGTTGGAATTAACTCCTGGATAAATGCATCAAAACTGGAACAATTTAATTTTATAGCTTTTTTTTCGACTCCAATAGCAGCTAAGTCAATCATAAAATCGCTTTCCATTGCAGGAGTAGCAAAAGTGACTTTCCAGCCCCATTGTTTGAATAAAATCAATAATTGCTGCATTCGAGTTCCAGCAGCCGAAGAATTAGGCTCAGGCCAAACAAAACCAATTACAAGAATATTTTGAATTTGATTCATGGTAGGAAAATCAAATCAGGAACGGATTTTTTGTTCCCATTTCCAAGCACTCGCAATCGCTTCTTCAAGGGAAGATTCCGCTTTCCATCCTAGTACATTATTCGCTTTATCGGTATTGGCATAGGCCGAAGTGATGTCGCCTTCTCTCCTATCGACCATTTTGTACGGTAATTTTTGACCGCTTACTTTTTCAAATGCTTGAATTACTTCCAAAACTGAGCTTCCTGTTCCTGTACCAAGATTGAAGGTTTCTACAGCACTTACATTTTTATTTTTTAATAAGCGTTGCAATGCAATAACGTGGGCTTTCGCCAAATCTACTACGTGGATATAATCGCGAACTGCTGTTCCATCGGGAGTTGCATAATCGTTACCGTAAACCGATAATTCTTTTCGTAATCCTAAACCGGTTTGGGTTATAAATGGCACTAAATTTTGAGGAACTCCAAGTGGTAATTCTCCAATTTCTGCTGATGGATGTGCTCCAATTGGGTTAAAATAACGCAACAAAATGGCTTTAATAGTGGATACTTTGGCTACATCATGAATTATTTCTTCACCTATTTGTTTGGTATTTCCGTAAGGAGACATCGCAACTTGTATCGGTGCGTTTTCAGTAATTGGCATTTCTTCCGCTTGACCGTAAACGGTACAAGAAGAACTAAAAATGATATTAGAACTCGGTTTATTTTGTAATTCTTGAAGTAGATAAACTAGAGAATTGATATTGTTTTCATAATACAAAAGTGGATTTTCAACGCTTTCACCTACTGCTTTTGAAGCGGCAAAATGAATAACTCCAGAAACATCGTTGTGCTTTTTAAAAAAATTTTGAACTGAAGTTTTTTCCCTAACATCTAGGTTTTCAAAAACGGGTTTTTTGCCCGTAATAGCAACAATTCCGTCTAAAACAGTTTCTGAAGAATTGGAAAGATTATCAATGATAATTACTTCAAACCCTTCATTTTGTAGTTCTACTACAGTGTGCGAACCTATAAATCCTAAACCTCCTGTTACTAAAATCTTCATATTATTGTTATTTGGTTGTACTGGTTTTAGCCCTGATAGCAGCGGTATCCCACGCTTTTGGGCGTGGATTAAGCGGATAGCAGGATTAGCTCCAGAAAAAATTATTTTAAATATTCTAAAACTGAATCGGTAATAAACTTAATTTGTTCGTCATCTAATTCGGTGTGCATTGGTAAAGAAATGACTTGTTTCGCCAATAAATTGGTTACTGGAAAATCTTCTTCTTTGTATCTCGGGTCCAAATAGGCCTTTTGAGAATGCAACGGAATTGGGTAATAAATGGCACATGGAATTTCTTTATCCAATAAATGTTGCATCAATCCATCGCGGTCACCATCGATGATTCTTAAGGTATATTGGTGAAAAACATGGCAATCGCAAATGTCGCAAATACTTGGTGCCACAATATTTTTATGTCCCTCAAAAGCGTCATAATACTTGCGTGCCGCATTTTGACGGGCCGTATTGTATTGATCTAATAAAGGTAATTTTGCGTTTAAAACCGCTGCTTGAATACTGTCTAAACGAGAATTTACGCCCACCACATCGTGATGGTAACGAACGTACATTCCGTGATTTACAATTCCACGAATTTTGTGCGCCAAAGCATCATCATTAGTAAAAATTGCCCCTCCATCACCATAACAACCTAAATTTTTGGATGGAAAAAAGGAAGTTGAACCTACGTGACCAATCGTTCCAGCTTTCAATTTTGCGCCATCAGAAAACTTGCAATTGGCGCCAATTGCTTGAGCATTGTCTTCAATTACATATAAATTATGTTCGTTTGCAATTCGCATAATTGCTTTCATATTGGCGGCGCGACCGAACAAATGCACGGGAACAATGGCTTTCGTTTTTGGGGTAATTGCTTTTTTAATGGCCTCAATAGAAATGTTCATGTTCACCAAATCTACATCTACTAAAACGGGTGTTAGCTGCAATAATGCTATCACTTCTACAGTTGCTGCAAAGGTAAAATCGGCAGTAATTACCTCATCACCAGGCTTTAAATCCAAACCCATCATTGCAATTTGCAACGCATCGGTTCCATTAGCGCAAGGAATTACGTGTTTTACATCCAGATATTCTTGTAAGTTTTTTTGAAATTGCTGAACTTGAGGTCCATTTATATAAGTATTGGTATCTAAAACTTCTTGAATAGAATTATTTACGGTTTCTTTAATTGCTTCATATTGCCCTTTCAGGTCAACCATTTGGATTTTTTTCATCAATAAAACAGGTTATAATGTTGATCCGTTTAAAGTAAAAAGTTAGTCGAAAAAACAAATTTTCTTTAAACGAGTTACAAAAATAGTTATTTAATGAGTTATAGCAATGAAAATTCTATAAAGTGATGTATTTTAGCCCCACAAAATGCAATCTATGTTATTTATCTATAATTTAATAGTGGTTTTGGCCGATTTTATTTTAAAAATCGTCGCGCTATTCAACAAAAAAATTAGTCTTTTTGTTGAAGGTAGAAAACCCGTTTACAAAGTATTATCAAATAAAATTAAGGCCTACGACAAAACGATTTGGTTTCACGCCGCTTCATTAGGTGAATACGAACAAGGATTGCCGGTGATGGAACGAATGAAAAGTAGGTTTCCAAATCACTTGATTGTATTGACTTTTTTTTCACCTTCGGGATATGAAGTTCGCAAAAATAACACCATTGCTGATGTCACTGTTTATTTGCCATTAGACACGCTATCGAATGTGAAACAATTTATTAAAATTGTTCGTCCTGACATGGCTTTTTTCATTAAATATGAATATTGGCCTAATTATTTAAATGCCTTAAAGAATAAAGAAATTCCGACGTACTTAATTTCAGGCATTTTCAGGGAAAAGCAAGTTTTTTTTAAATGGTATGGTGGTTTTTATAGAAAAGCGCTAGATGTATTTGAACATTTTTTTGTGCAAAATTCGACTTCAAAAGAGTTGTTATTCCAACTTGGGAAAACCAATGTGACGGTTTCTGGAGATACCCGTTTTGATCGAGTTGCGGCAATTTTAAATCAAAATAACGAGCTAGATTTTATTAAGGAATTCAAAAATAATTGCTTAACAGTCGTGGTTGGAAGTTCTTGGCCAAAAGACGAAACGTTATTAGTTTCGTATATAAATTCTGCTGAAAAAGTAAAATTTATTATTGCTCCTCATAACATTAATAAAGATCAGATTGCTAATTTGAAAAGTCAAATTTCAAAAAAAACCATCTTATTTTCTTCTATTAATTTTGATGAAATTGGCGCTTCAAAATTGGCAGATACCGATGTATTTATTATTGACACCATTGGTATTTTAACCAAAATATACCGTTATGCTGATATTGCATATGTAGGCGGTGGATTTGGAAATCCTGGGGTTCATAATATATTAGAACCCGCTACCTTTGGTGTTCCAATTATTATTGGACCCAATTATTCGCATTTTCCAGAAGCTACGGCATTGGTAAATATGGAAGGTTGTATTTCTATTTCAACTCAAGAAGAATTGAATGAAGCTTTTGACAATTTAATTCAAAACGAAGCTGTTCGCCTTGAAAAAGGTCATATTTGTAGCACCTTTGTAGAAATGAATAAAAATGCTACAGAAACCATAATGAATTATATTATCCAGAAAAAAACTAACGAATAAAAAACTAATAATGAAACATTTAAAATTACTTCTATTATTATTTGTAGTTCAACTACAAGCCCAACAAGGCGGAATGTGGATTCCTTCTCTATTGCAAGGAATGAATGAAAAAGAGATGAAAAATTTGGGAATGAAAATGACAGCTGCCGATATTTATTCCGTGAATAAATCGAGTTTGAAAGATGCCGTTCCTCATTTTAATGGCGGATGTACTTCTGAGGTTATTTCACCAAAAGGATTGTTGTTAACCAATCACCACTGCGGATTTGATGCCATTCAAAATCAATCTTCTGTCGATCATGATTATTTAACCAATGGTTTTTGGGCCTATAAGATGTCCGAAGAATTACCAAATGAAGATTTGGTGGTGACTTTCATTGTTAAAATTGAAGAGATAACTACTAAAGTTTTAGAGGGAACTGCGGCATTGGCTACTGAATTGGAAAAACAAAAGAAAATTCAAGAAAATATTACTTCCTTAAGCAATTCTTTACCAAAGGAAAGTTGGCAGGAAAACAAAATTAGAACGTTTTACGAAGGAAATCAGTACATGCTATTTGTTACCGAAACTTATAAAGATGTTCGTTTGGTTGGTGCACCACCTTCATCAATTGGAAAATTTGGTTCGGATACCGACAACTGGGTTTGGCCAAGATATACCGGTGATTTTTCATTGTTTAGAATTTACGCCGACAAAAACAATCGTCCGGCGAGTTATTCAAAAGACAACGTTCCTTATACTCCAAAACACTTTTTACCAATATCATTAGACGGTGTAAAAGAGGACGATTTTACCTTAGTTTTTGGTTATCCAGGAAAAACAAGTGAGTATTTACCAGCAGTTGCGATTGCGCAAATTGTTAACGAATTGAATCCTGCAAAAATCGAAATTCGAGATCACGCCTTGAAAGTTGCAGATGGATTTATGCGAAAAGACAATGCCATCAAAATTCAATATGCCTCTAAATATGCAAGTATTGCTAATTATTGGAAAAAATGGATTGGGGAAACCCAGGGATTAACAAAATCAAATGCGGTTGAAATCAAAAGAAAGCAGGAAGTTGCCTTTCAAGAAAAAGCAGTAAAAGCAGGAAAACAAGCGGAATACGGAAATTTATTGGCCGATTTTGATAAAAACTACAATGATATTAAATCGTATGCCTTAGCGAGAGATTATTTTATGGAAGTGGCCTTAAGAAATACCGAACTTTTAAGTGTAGGATATAAATTATACCAATTAGAGCAAGTATATAGTTCAAAAGGAGAACAAGCATTTAATGATAGAAAAAACAATTTAATATCGGGGTTAGCCGATTTCTATAAAGATTTTAATGCGAATGTAGATCAAAAAGTTTTTGAGCAGTTGATTCATTTGTATGCAACTAAATCACCAAAAGAATTTTTACCACCTAATTTAAGCAACATAAATGCAACGGAGCTTGCAAATGATGTATATAGTAATTCGAAATTAGTAAGTTATAGTAGCCTTAAAGAGTTGCTAACTGGCGATTCAAAAACGGTATTAGCCAATTTAAATGCGGATAAAGGTTTTATAGCAATTAAAAGTATGGCGGATAAATTCTTAAAGGAAGTGGCTCCAAAATATGATGAAATAAATTTGAAAATTACTGCTTTACAGAGAACTTACATGAAAGCACAATTGGAATTAAACAAAGGCTCTAGAATATTTCCTGATGCAAATAGCACATTGAGAGTTACTTACGGAAAAGTAAAAGGGTATGCACCAAAAGACGCTACTTTATATTCTCCGGTAACTTATTTAGACGGCGCTATGGAAAAGTACATCCCAGGAGATTATGAATTTGATGTACCTACTAAACTAATTGACTTGTATAAAAAGAAAGAGTACGGTCAATATGGTGAAAACGGTAAAATGCCCGTTTGTTTTATTGGTACCAATCACACTACTGGAGGAAATTCAGGAAGTCCAGCAATTGATGCCAATGGAAATTTGATAGGTTTAAATTTTGATCGTGTTTGGGAAGGAACAATGAGTGATATAAATTATGATCCTAGCATTTGTAGAAATATTATGGTAGATATTCGATTTGTTTTATTCATAATTGATAAATATGCGGGAGCAAACAACTTGATT
>CANKLD010000013.1 GCA_947483095.1 Bacteroidota bacterium | reverse complement strand
GGTAATCACATTGATTTTATTCTTTTTTAACGATTTCGTTCTCATATATTGTAATTCCTCAAATAATTAGGAATTTGCAAAATTACACTATTTATTATTAGGAGCATAAAGTTGATAGGTTTTATTGACGTTATTTCCCGCTATACGCTGTATCCACGCAAGGGCGTGGGATGCCGCTTCTATCGGGGCTAATATTAAAATTCAGATTAATAAATGATATTTTTATCGCTTCAGTGTAAAATGTCCTTTTTCGGTTCTACCATCTTCAAAATAAATGGTGTACCAATAATCATCTGTAGGCAAAGCTTCACCATTAAAAGTTCCGTCCCATCCTTTACTAATTGAACTAATTTCCTTCAATAATTTGCCATAGCGATCAAAAATATAGATAGTTGTATTGGAACTTTTTGTAGTCGTTAAACCAAGTACATTCCATGTATCATTATATCCATCAGCATTCGGAGTAAAAAATTTAGGGATACCAATTACATTAATAATTTGCGATGAAGTACCACATCCATTTAGATCTTTAACATAAACCGTATGAACTCCTGGAGCAACATCAGTAAAAATATTAGGTGTTTGATAAGCATTTGGATAATCTAAACTATAAACATAATTTCCAAAACCCGTAACATTAATGATAACAGTATTATTATCACTTAAATCACTGATAGTAGGCAAAAGAAAATTAGCCACATCTGAGGCAATTACTGTTATTTTTCTTGTTCTAAAACAACCAAACGAATTAATAACTTTTACCGTATATATCCCTTCCGTATTTACATTTTTTAATGTGTAGGAAGTTTCACCAGGAATTGGAGAAGTATTATTATTAAAATACCATTCGTAGGTATAATTAGCTATCAGAGTTGGATCCGTTAGTCCTGCATTTAATAATACAAAAAAAGTAGGGTTATTGCTACAAACTAATTCGCTGTCAATTAATTTTATTTTAGGAACTGGGTTTACAGTAAATGGTATCGTTTTAGTGATTTTACAAGAAGGATTTAGGGGGTTATAAACAACTATCGTTATGTTTTTTGTCAATGTAACTGGAAACGTATTTGGCAGTGGCGTTGGTAAAGGTAGAATACCATCATAATATTCGTAAACCATTCCTGAGGGTTGTCCTGAAGTTACAATAGTATGAATTGCTTGCAAACTGGTAAAGTTAAACTGTCCGTCTTGTAATGAAGGCTCAGCTTCATCATCACAAGTTGTCGTTAACGAAGTAGGAATTGTAAAATCTATTGGCGATTTATCAACTGTGAACGTAATAGGTGTTTCGTCGTAACATTTTAATGTTGTGTTATTAGTAACAACTGCTTTTATGGTTTGTGATTTAGTTGAAAAAGGAACTGGAAATGGACTTGGCAATGTAGCACCAGTTTCGTCAAAATAAGTAACCGTAACATCCAATGGATCTTGTCCATTTAATAAATCAATTTCAAGATTCATTGTGTCAAAAGCGTATATTCCGTCTTGATTGTCGTCGCATTGTCTTGGAATATTAACAGGATTTGCAAATGGTAATTTTTCAACTGTTAGTTTGATAAAGTCCCCAAAACCGTCACCACAATCGGAAGTTAAATTGTTATTAACTCTTACCCAAATATTTTGAGCAAATGGGATGTCATTTCTGAAATTAGTATATTCGGATGGTTTTATAGCTAAAGAATTTCCAGCACTATCATTTTGAGCTAAAGCAGCTACTTTGTTTCTATAATATTTAATTGTGTAATTGGACAATGGAGGAGGTAGTTGTAATTCTACATCTTTAATAGCATCAGTTAAATCAAAAGTTGAAATTCCATCTCTTCTATTTATTTTTGGATCACCGGTCAATGTTCCGTCTTTCGCTAAAGTGTCATCGCAAACCGGTGTTAGAGGGTAACTATAACTTGGTGGAATTTTTGAAGCTGCAACTTTTAATGTTAATTTAGCAGTACTAAAACAACGCGTAATTTTATTAGAAACTCTTGCCCAAACATACATTAATCCTTGAGGAGCAGGAAGGGGAGGATTTATATTTTGAAAGGCTTGAGGAGTTGAAATCAATTCTAAAGGATCTCCGGTATTGGCTCCAGCCAAAGAAGTGAAATAGGTGAAATTTTCATTGACTGAATTAACTGAAATTTGTGGATTATTTATTGTCAAGTTAAAATCAGTAATTGAATCCAAATCATCATCACATTGCACAATTGTTATGTCGTTTACTACGGGTAATGGGTGAACAACTAATTTAAAGGAGTTTACTATGTGACAACCAGACACAATAATTGTTAGTCTTACCCAAATAACCGTGTTGCCAGAATTAATCGTTGTAATTGCGCTTTGCCCTAAATTGGCATCTTGTTGTGTAATATGATACGTAACATTTATTCCAGGTTGAGTACCTAAAACTTCATTTGTTTTGGTTGTTAAATCAAATGTTACGCTGCCATTTGTATCATCATCACATTTTTCAAAATCTGTAATTGGATTTAATGTTGGAACAACAGCATTGTTTACAGTTATAGAAGCAGAAACAGCAGCGCAAGAACCAATTGCAGGAAATGAATAAGAATAAACATCACTTAAATCTTTAGCGGGATTAAAAAGTCCAGTTCCCGAAGGTAATGCAGGTGACCAAGTTCCGCCAATTTCGGCAGTATTTCCTAGTAAAAGAAACAAATCATAAGGAGCTGAAGTTACACAAGATGAAGTTAAACCGCTCTTTCCAGCGATTTTAGTTTGTTGAATAGTAACATTAACTTTAACACTAATAGTTGTTGAGGATGTATTACATGATTTTGTAAAAGTATAAATATATTCCCCCGGAATATTGATATTTGATTCGAATAGATTTCCATTTAATGGCTTCCCTCCTGATGGTACAGTCCAAGTCCCTCCAGTCCCAGGATTTCCATTGATTTCCTTGAATAAATCTTTAGTGCTATTGGAACAAACGCTTACATTGGTATCTTGAGGAGTACTACCAAAACCTGAATAATAACCAGCAAAACCTGCAGCTGGGCTTAAACCCGTGTCATAACCAAAAACACCTACTGCCAAAGGGCCTGTAGAAACAACATTAAGATTTCCAGTTCGGTTTTGTACTCTATAGGTCACCCAATCAGTATTTCCGGCTACTGATTGAGCTTGAGAGGTAGGTATTAAAACTGAATTAATATTTATAGTTGCATTGGAATAGGTTAAGATCATTAAATCGGATGTATAAGTTGTATTACCAATAGTATTTACATCAGGAATATTTACTGAATTTTGAAAAAAACAACTTAAGGGCGGAATAAAATTAAGTCCAGACGTAGCAGCACTAAAACCACCACCTAATAGCTGGTAAGCATAGACCGGTTTAGTCGCTCGAACATAAATATTTTTATTATTGGCATTAGTACCTTGATAATTAGTACTAGCAACTTTGTAATATTCCCCAGCATTTAATAGTACAGGTAAAGTACTGCCATTTACATAAACGTTTGTATTATTTTCATTTGCAACTATCAATGGATATTCCATTTCTGACAAACCATTTCCTTGTATAAAAATATAATCAGTACCAATTTGCGTAGCAGATACAATTTGGTCCAATGTAAAATCTGCTGAAGAGCCAATTGCTCCTCCTAGAGCATTACCGGTATTGACTGCTACCGGTTTATCAGAAGTTATTAGACCTCCTATAATTCCATCTATATTGTTATTAACTACAGGATCATTATTGTATCCGGTATAAATTATACTTTGACCTGCATTTAAAAAGTATTGTTGACTATCAAGAGTAATATTACCAGCTCCACTTTTAAAAACTACTCCACGATTATAATCTGATAATGTAACCTTGGTGTTATCTTCCGTTGCCATAACACTGGCAACAAAACTTTTTCTATTATCATTTGAAGTATTTTCATTTATCATGCAGCCCAATCTAAAACTGGTTCCAATTCCTGGTTTCCCTTTAGAAATGATAGTTTCTGCATGAGCAGAGTTTTTCATTCTAAAACTTACATAAAAATCTTTAGGTCCTTCTAGTATTACTCCTTTTCCCGAGATAGGAATATTTACATCGCTTAAATTTAGAAACATTTTTGAATTATTTCCTCCTTGTCCTGTGCCTACATAAAAAAATTTGGGAGCTGAAGCAGATATTGTGAATGGAGATCCAGGATATTTCACACCAGCTCCATCTGTAGCTACTACATCAAACGGGGTAGTTTCATTGGTAGACATATAAATATATTGCTCGGAAATATTAGATGCAACTCTACAATGCAAAGGAGGTATCCAGTGTTTGTTGCTCAACTGAGAAAAAGTCATCAAAGAAGATAAGAGAATAAAAAACAGTGTTAATTTTTTCATATTCATTTTTCATGAATTGTAAAAATAATATATTTATCTCAAAAGAGCAAAATGTCCTTTAATAATTCTATCTTTATTTAACAGTATTGAAAACCAGTAATCATCGGCTGGTAAATCCTGTCCGTTATAACTCCCATCCCATCCGCTTCCTTTTGGGCTTACTTGTGTTATTAATTTACCGTATCTATTGTAAATATAAATCATCATATTTGGATATTTAGCACTATTTTGTATGGTCCAAAAATCATTATAAGTGTCACCATTAGGAGTAAAAAATCTTGGGTAATCTAAAACAAAAACCTTAAAAGGGGTTGGTATTCCACAGCCATTTATATCTTTTATATACACTAAATAATCTCCTTCTTGCACATTTGTAAAATACGGACTGTTTTGATAATGAACTCCATCAAGTGAAAATTCATAATCTCCAATTCCAGTATAATTGATTAAAACAGAATTTCCATTTCCAGAAAAATCATTAATATCAACCGAAGTTATAGTTGCAACTCCCGAAGCTATTGTTATGAATTTCTTGGTTGCTTGACATCCAAATCCATTAGACGCCGTTACCGTATAATTTCCTGCAACAGTAACATTAGTATAGTTTGTGGTGTCTCCATTATTCCATTGATAGCTTGAAAAACTATTGGATATTTCAATTTGCTTCGTATTTCCATTACAGATATAAACAGTTTCATCATTGAAATTTGCCGGAGTAAACACTTTTACCTTTATTTCTATTGGAGTAATCCCAAAACAATCAGGACCATTTACAATTCGAGCATGAATAATTTGCTCGTTAGTTGTATTGGTATAATTATTTGGTAATGGATTATTTTGCAAAACAGCGTCATTTTCATTTAGATAATATTCAACTAATAGACCTGAAGGCAATCCTGATAAAATTTGTGGAGTTGCATCTGTAATTAAGTCAAATGCTGAAAAACCATCTTGATTGGCATCGGAATCACATTTTATTATAGGATTTTGTGTGGCAATCGGATTATTGGCAATTTGAAGGTTTACAGTCGCAAAAGCAGCACAGCCAAATTGATTGGTAACTTTCCCATAAACGGTATTAGTCGAAAGGTTTTGATAATTTGTAGGATTTGGAATTGAATTAACATCGGTAATATATTCATAGAATATTGGGGCGCTCAATTGTAAATTTCCACCTGTAATGATAGTGTTCACTTTTGTTAAATCGAATGTTGATATACCATCGTTATTGTCGTCACATTGTATCAAAATGGCATTTTTCAATAGAGGTTTGGCACTATATTCAATTTTAACTTCATCTGTGGCAACACAAGCGGTTCCATTCAAAGTAATTTTTACTTTATAAACTCCTGGATCTCGAACGGGGTAAATTGGTGTGGTTATTCCTTTTGAAACTCCGTCTTTAAGCCATAAATAAGAGTTGAAACCAGGAATTGTGGCGTCTAAATAATAAGGATCGCCTTCGCAAATTGCATTATTAGTAGCAATTAATTTATCAGTTCCTAAATTAACCCCAATATTAAAACTATTTGCACCTAAAAAAATAGCTGAATCATATAGATTATTTCCTTGGTCTGCAATTACTAATTTTATATGATACGGTTTGCCAGGAATTACATCTGCTTCCGCTTTCATGACTACTGTTTGTCCATTAAAATTAGTGGGGTGATTTGTCCCATTAAACGCATCAAAAAAAGATTGATGTGCAGGAGGACAAACACTCCCAGTTCCTCTCACGGTATTTATTTTTACTGGTAAATAAGTTCCAGGCACAATGGCTAAATTTTGATAGGGTAAAGAATTGTCTGTTGGTTTTAATAAGAAAGCAAAACCATCGGTATAATTGCATTGATTACTTGTAGCATTTAATAAATACTGTTCAGAGGAAAAAATATAATCAAAACTAATTTTATTGGTTATCGGAATAAAGTCAAATTCTAAAGAGGTTGCATTTATTGAATTAGAGACACCAAGCGCTAATTCTAGATCTGAATCACCAAGCCAGGAAGTTTCACCTTGACTCAATAACGAATTATTGGGACCAACTGCAGAAGTTGCTTTTCCAGTACTTAATACAATTCCCTCTGAAAAAGGAAAATTACTAGTTCCAGCATTGAAATAGCCATAACTATTTTGGCTTCCACTAAAAGTATCACCACTCACAGTAATATTAGACACTCCAGCACACGGGCTATTGTTTACCAACACATTTTGAATCAACTGTTGTTCAGTGTAAGTATCATTAACTTGAATATATTGTGCATTCATTGCCCACGAAAAGCAAATTAAAAAAATTAAATAGAGGGATTTTTGTGTAATTTTCATAACTACACAAATGTACTACAAATCTCGTTTTTTTAATAATTTACAGGATAGAAAAACGAAAATTGCGGTCCAAGCTAAAACTATTAGTATTGAAGTAAAATGCACGCTGTAGTCTTTTTCATTTCCCGCGCCTCCAATTGCAGTTTGAATATTTTTAATTACCGATAACCTTGAAAATGGTTCTACAATTAAATTACCCATAGATTCTAAAGGGAAAAACTGCATAATAGTATCAGCTGTTTTTCCTTCTGGAAATAGTTTAAAATTTAAAATACCTTTCGCGATTCCTTCAATAATATTCCATACAAAGAGGAATCCTATTGCAAACGCTGATCTTTTCACTAGTATCCCTAAAAAGAGACAAAAAGAAAAGAAACCTATTAATTTTACAAAATAGGCAAGTAGGTATTCTAGGTCAGAAAAAACAATGCTAAATTCTGTATAAGAAGAAAAGCTATAACCGAGAATTATCGACATAACAAACACAAATAATGTTGATGCTGCTGCAAATACGACTACGGTTAAGAATTTTGAGAGTACAAATTCTTGTTTACTCATTCCGTCAATCAAGTTTTGTTTTAAGGTGCCGTAACTGTATTCGTTTGCCATCATTGAAACAATGACTATCGCTAAAAAGAATTTTAAGAATGCCGCTATATAAGTGTTGAAATGCCAAATATAGGGGAAATTGAATATCCCTTGATCGGCAATATGAAGTTGGAAGCTACCAATATTAAATTTTATTGAAGCAATTAATGCGATAAAAGAAAGTATGAAAAAATAAGCTATTGATAATATTCTACTCGATCTGCTTAACCCTATTTTTTGTAATTCTATTGAAAGTAATCGTTTCATTTATATTTGAGATTTGAGATTTCGGATTTAAGATTTGAGAGTTGTGATTTAAAAATTTTTCATTGAAATTACTACTTGTTTTTTGTCAATTCCAAAAATTGCTCTTCCAAACTAGTTTTACGTTTAACCAAATGATTTAAAAAAATGTTTTTATCAAATAAATAGCGATTTAATTCGGATGCTTCTAATGGACTTTTTAGATAAACCAATACTTTTTCATCTTCAGTAACGACTTTTTCAATTGCTGTATGCGCTTGTAAAACTATAACTAAAGTATCGTTATTCTCAGATTGCAATTCGAAATAGCCTTCATTGGAAGTCATTCCATCAACCGTTCCCGAATATAGAATTTTTCCTTTTTGCAAAACTAAAACGTGTGAACACACTTTTTCCACTTCATCGAGTAGGTGAGAAGCCAATAAAATGGTAGTTCCCTGAGAGGCAATTAATCGAATAATATCACGAATTTGATGAATTCCCTGAGGGTCTAATCCATTGGTAGGCTCATCTAAAATAAGAATTTCAGGATCATTCAACAATGCCGAAGCAATTGCCAAACGTTGTTTCATTCCCAATGAAAATGTACTGAATTTGCTATCTTCACGTTCAATCAATCCAACTAATGCCAGTTTTTCCTGAACTTTGGAATAGTCGATATTTTTAATTTTACAAACCAATTCCAAGTTTTTCTTGGCGGTCATATAAGGGTAGAAATTGGGACGTTCAATAATTGCACCTACTTTTTTAAGTGCCTCGTGTGATTCAATTTTTCCGTCAAACCAACTGTATTCACCAGAAGTTTTATTTACCACATTCAGGACAATCCCCAAAGTTGTAGATTTTCCACTCCCATTTGGGCCTAAAATCCCATAGACATTGCCTTTGTATATTTCAAGTGAAACATTGTTTACGGCGTGAACATATTTATTGTAAATCTTGTTCAGATTTTTTATCGATAATATCGTTTCCAATAGCTTTATTTTTAGTTATAAATGTAAGACGTTTTATGATTATAAATGTTACAAATAAATAAAAAAATGAATTATATTTGATAAAAGTTCAAATACAATGAAACAACCAGATGTTCTTAATAAAAAGAAAGTTTATTCAATTACGAATGAACTGAATGCTTATTTAGAAAAATATGAACGTATTACAAAAACACGTATTTTTTATGAAGATTTGCTTCGGTTTCAAGGATCTTTTGTCGTTTACGATAAACAAGGTGAAGATACTCTTTGGTTAAGTGTGTATTATTCGGAATCTGATAGAACCGAAATTGAGGATAGTTTGAACAAAATTTATACTCTATTACATTCTGATGGTGACGAAAGTACGCTACCTTTTTTAACAGTTGACGCTATCGATTTTTGCACTTTTGGAAATTCTAAACCTTTTCGTGTCAAAGTTAGAAACATCCTAAATGACAATTATACACACTTTTACATTAAAAAAGCCGATGCTTCCCGGATTTATGGGTTGGAATTGGAACACATTTTATCACCAAACCGTATTAATTTTTTGGTTTATAAAGATACGCTCATTGAGGAACACATCATCGGAATTCCAGGCGACGTGTTTTTGAAAAAAAATCTGCCAAAATCTACAGAACCCGAAAAAGCTCAAATTGCTAAGGAATTTGTCAAATTTAATGAACGCTGTATGGTTGGTTTACTCGGTGACATGCGTTCTTATAATTATGTGGTAATTCCAATTCATGATTTTGACCACGTAGTGTATCGCATTCGTGCAATTGATTTTGACCAACAATCGTATGAAGGAAATTTCAAGTTTTACAAACCACAATTTTTTGTTGAAAATATCAAAATGGTGCAATTAGTTTCCAGCAAACTTTTACCAAATTCGATTGAACAGTATAAAAAAGAAGAACATTCCCTGATGGTAAAAAGATTAGTTGGTTCAGAAAAACGCTTAGTAGATTTGCTGAAATCAATGAAAGGAGAAGATATTTCCCCGAAGGAAAACGTGATTTTATTAAGGAATGAAATTTATGAGTTCACCCGAGATTTGAAATATAAAAAAGCAGAAACTATGGGTGAAATAATAGAAGTAACTATGAATTTTCTTAAAAGAAAATATAAATTTCACTTGAATTATTAATACTTAAAGTTCGGAAGTAAATTTAGAGGTATAAAAAAATCACTAAATCTTACGAATCGAGGATTTTAAATTTGATTTTAAAACTAAAATCTAACTTTTTTGCTCTTTGTTGAAATAAACCAAGTAATAATACATTTGCTTTTCTTCATCCCAACCTTTTTCAACATATTTTTCGGCACTTTCAGGATTAATGAAGTCCATTTTAATTTGAATGTGTGTATCTAAATTAATCACGTTTTTAATCGATTTTCGAGCGTCAGAAACTGCCGAATTGGCTATTGGAAAAGTAGTTACATCTTCGATGCTGTATTTATCGCCTTTATCCACTTTGTAGCTTCTAAATTCAGGAATTAAATCCGGATTGTCCATTACTTCATTCAAGAAATTACTTTCTTCAAATTGATCGTTTTTAGCAAAATAATTCACTGATCGATTCATAAACATCACTTCCTGTTTTTTGTCTTCAGCAGGAAAAACAACGTCTTTAGCAAATCCTTGACAGAATTTTAAGTATTTTTTAGTGATAAAATTCTCGTCTTGAAAAGCATCAACAGATAAAAAATGTTCCAACCAATATCTAGCATCGTAACGATTACTGTCTACAGATAAAATCTTGTAGCCTTCCTCTTTTTTATAATTAAAAATTAAGCATCCCTTGTCTAACTTGCTGAGGTTTATACCTTGTTGCAAAATCATTTCTAAAGTGGTTCCTTTTTCTTCAAATTGTAAAAAATCAGTTTGGACTTCACTTTTAAACACTCCAATTGCATCAACTACATTATTGTCAATGTTCACATTAGTTAAATACGTGACATAAACTTCCCCGTTTTTAATGTGTGGATGATTCGATTGCTCAAATAAATGGTTGGTAATTTTCTTAGAAACGTCATGAAGACTACTTGGGTTATTAAAAACTTCCGAAGCAAATTGGAACATTTCATTGTAATCCAAATCCACCTCATGAGCAAATTGGAAATAATTTTCTTCCTTTTCTCTAAAAGGTCGGAAGAAATATTCTTTCATCAGTGGTACAATTTCATCGGTAAGATGAAAAGGTTGTTCAGATAAAAATTGAGATTCGTTTCTACTTTTATTACCAACTCTGTGAATCGATAAGGTTTCAATGTGGGTATTATATAGGTTTAGCATAAGTTAGGCCCCTCCCGTCCTCCCCGAAGGGGAGGTGCCAAGAATAGAGCAGTATTTAGTTAATTAATATTTTGAATGTATTTATTGTTCCCCCTTTGGGGGTTAGGGGGCTAATTCCACTTCTCCTCCGATCCGTAATCCTCAAAACTATCGTCCCCGCTGAACATATCCAAATCGTCTTCGTCCAAGTCATCTTCAAATTCGCCATAAATATCATCGTGCATATCGGCTTCAAAGTTCTTTTCAATCGCTTCATCAGGCATTTCGCCATGAGAAAAAATGGTTTCAGGGTAACTATTTCCTGGAATCTGATCTTCAATAGCAGCCAATTCCACAAGGAATGTCCACATATTTATAAAATCGTAAACGTATATTATTTTCGTATTTTGCTTATCCAATAAATCTTCCAATTGATAATCGCTCATCGTTTTTTGCTCGCCCGGAACCTCCCCAGCGTCGAACATCGGAATCTCATCTTCCTGATTCCAAGTAGCGTCACAAGTGTAAAAAGAAGCCACTTCCATACCGTCAAATCCAAATGAATTGAAAATTGCATTGTGTAAATCTTCCAAAGTATTGTCAGAAAGTATCGCAATATCTCTAAAAATGTCCTCTTCCGCGTCTAAAATTACTCTAAATTTATAAACCATATTCTTTATTTTTGTGAAGTAACAAAGGTAAAATTTAATTTTAGATTTTAGATTTCAGATTCCAGATTTGTTAATAAGATTTTTTTTAGGAGCTAATCCGGCTATCATTCCAAATCCGCTTTATTTTTTCTGACGTAAAATAAAACGGGATTTTCCCTTCTACCTGCCTGCCGGTCCAGGCTAAAAAACAACACAATTTTACAAATTAAATTTTATAAATTTTCATCAAAATTAATTATTAAATAATATAGTATCTGATTTTTTTTTGAGCATTTTTTTGGTATAATTATGCTGTTAATTTGTGATAAAATCAATTTATAAAAAAAATGGAATTGGATAAAAATTACCTTTATTATTAATTTAATTAATTTATTATAAAATATTGAAAAACAAACATTTAAATTATAACTATCGATTTATTCTATAGTGGTTTTAATTCTTAATAAACGTTTTATGAGGTAAATTATAATAAAAATTAATAAGGTGTAAATAATAAAAATGGTTATAAATAAAGTACAGTAAATGGCACACTATTTTTAGGTAATTATTTAGTATTTTTTTTACTGTTTTCTAATAATAAATACAATTGTAAACCAAATAAAATGGTAGCAATTACTACATGTAGTGTTTGTGATCCAAATGGAAAATTTAAATAGAACATAGTAATTCCAGATAGAATTTCAATACAAAGTAAAGCAATTACCCAATTCATTTTATTAAAACCTAACTTTAGTTCTCTGTTTCTCCAAAACAAAAATAAGTTGGTAAAAAGTACAATTATTGAAAAACTTCGGTGCATATAGAAACCACCTTTAGGATTTTGCAACCACACTTCCTTTGGTAAACCAGCCTCTACAATGGTGTCAACAGATTCGCGAACTTGAGTTCCAAAAATGATTTGTAAAATGGTTAAACCTAGCGCTGCAACTAAAACCCATTTAAATTCAGAATTGAAGGTTTTTATTTTTTGTTTTTCTTTAACGGAATAAATCACAAACAACTGAACCGCAACAATAAGCAAGGCTGCAAGCATGTGAGTGGTTATTTTATAAGGATTTAATACAGAATCGACTACTGTTTTCCCCAACCAAGCTTGAAATCCCATTAAAAAACAAATCAACAAACTTAATAAAATTAATTTTTTATTTTCTTTCCAATATCCAAAGGAGAAAAATAACACAATGACGCACGCTAATCCTGCTATAGCTCCAATTAAACGGTTAATATATTCTACCCAAGTGTGTAATGGATTGAAAATAGCATATTCATGTTTGGAATATTTTTCCCAATGGGGACTTTCAAAATTATTTGCAGCTACAAAATGGTCTTTAGCAACTAATAGCTTTTCATCTTTAATAATAACTTGTCCTTTTGAATATTCTTTTCCTGGAGTGTATAAAAGTTCTTTTGCTTCCGTAGGGGGAATGTAGTAACCAAAACATTTTGGCCAATCAGGGCAGCCCATTCCAGAGCCTGTCATTCGAACTAATGCACCTGCAACTATAACTAAATAAACTAAAATTAAAGAAGCTTTTGCCCAAGAAATAAAATAACTTCTCATAGTTTATCTAGTTTTTTTAATCCCAATTTCGCTGCTTTTTTTAGCATAAATTCATAGGCTTCATTGTATTCATTTGCAATTTCACCTTCCAAAATAGCTTCTTTTATGGCTTCTTTTAAAACTCCAATTTCACGCGAAGGCTTTAAATTGAATAAGGTCATGATTTCTTCACCTGTAATTGGCGGTTGAAAATTTCTAACATGGTCACGCTCCTCAACTTCTATAATTTTCTTTCGAACAATTTCAAAATTATTATGGTATTTCTTGAATTTCTTTGGGTTTTTCGTAGTAATATCTGCTTCACATAAAGTCATTAAATCGTCCACATCTTCACCGGCATCAAATACCAACCTTCGAACTGCAGAATCGGTAACCATATCCTCAGAAAGAACAATTGGTCGTGAACTCATCATAACCATTTTTTGTACAAATTTCATTTTGTGATTTAGCGGCATATGAAGGCGTTCGAAGATTTTTTTTGCCATTTTTCCACCCAAAAATTCGTGTCCGTGAAAAGTCCAACCTTGTTTTTTAATGAATTTTTTGGTCGGAGCTTTGCCAATATCGTGTAATAATGCCGACCAGCGAAGCCAAACATCATCGGTATTTGGGCAAATATTATCTACCACTTCCAAAGTATGATAAAAGTTGTTTTTATGCGATTGACCTTCTATTTCTTCTACTTGATTTAATGCGGTTAATTCAGGTAAAATAATATCTAAAAGTCCTGTTTTGTATAACAAAAGGAATCCAATTGATGGCTTGTCTGTAGATAAAATTTTGTTTAACTCTTCAACAATTCGTTCACCGGTAATTATATTTATTCGATCTTTATTATTAGCAATAGATTGCAAAGATTTTTCTTCAATTTCAAATTTTAACTGATTAGCAAAACGAATTCCTCTGAGCATTCGCAAGGGATCATCAGAATAGGTGATATCAGGGTCAAGTGGGGTTTTGATAATTTTATTTTTCAAATCTTCCAATCCATTAAACGGATCTAATAAATCACCATAATTGTTTTTGTTTAAAGAAATTGCAAGTGCATTGATGGTAAAATCACGTCGGTTTTGATCGTCCTCTAAAGTTCCATTTTCAACTACGGGATTTCTACTTTCAAAATTGTAGGATTCTTTACGAGCGCCTACAAATTCAATTTCGGTATCTTCAAATCGCAGCATTGCAGTTCCATAGGTTTTAAAAACTTGAACTTTTGGTTTTTTTGGTAGCATTTCTGACACTTTTAAAGCCAATTCAATTCCACTTCCAATAGCAACAATATCAATGTCTTTTTTGAATTCTCTTCCTAATAAATAATCACGCACAAAACCACCTATAACATAACTTTCGATGTTTAGTTCTTGTGAAGCTCTAGAAATCACTTCGAATATTTTGTTATTTAAGGCATTACTAAAATTAATCATTATTTTAGCCACTGATTCACAGATTTTATTTAATTATTCTCTTATATTCAAGAGAATTTTTGTTGAAATTTACCAAAATAGCTAGTCTATGTCCTGAAACGTGTAAATAGTTCAAGCATTGTGAAATGTGTTTTTCATGTATTTTATCTGCTGATTTTATTTCAATAATTATTTTGTCTAAAACCACAAAATCAGCATAAAATTTATGGTTTAATATTATGTCTTTATAATGAACTAAATATTCTTTTTCTCTTTCAAATGAGAAATTAATTTTTTTAAGTTCATATTCAAAAGCATCTTTATACACAATTTCAGAAAATCCTTTTCCAAGATTTTTATGAACTTCAATCAATGCTCCAATAATTTTGTAGGTATCTTCTTCGTATAAATAGTTTGATATTTTTTGATTTTAATCTGTGAATCCGTGGCTTATATTTTATCTGCAGATAACTTTTTTTATTTTCTAATTATTTTTACCTGACTATTTAACCCAATTTTTATAATCGTTGACGGTTTTCCCCCAATTTTATCTTGGTGCAAATTTACAACATAGTCTACACCTTTTATAATTTCTTGGCTAATATCTTTGAATGCAATTGGGGTGGGTTGTCCGGAGTTATTTGCCGAAGTTGAAACTAATGGTTTTTTCATTTTTTCCATTAATTTAAAGCAAAACGGCTCTTTTACTAATCGTATTCCTAAAGTTTTATCAGAAGCGATTAAGTTTGAAGCTACATTTCTAGGCTGGTCCAGAATAATTGTTGTTGGTTTTTCTGATAGATCTATAATTTGCCATGCCACTTCTGGTATGTCTTTAAAAACAGTATACATCATTTTCTCCCCATTCATTAAAACGATCATGCTTTTTGTTTCTTCACGTCGTTTTAGTTGGTATATTTTGGCTACGGCTTCAGGATTGGTGGCATCACAACCAATTCCCCAAACAGTATCTGTAGGGTAAAGTATTATGCCGCCATTTTTTATGACTTCGAAGGCATTGTGAACTTCCTGATTGATATCTGTGTTCATTTTAATTTAAAAAGTTAGTGGAGATAATTCTTTCTTATAAATTGCTGGAATTCCTGTAACCATAAAATTATCAGGAACATCTTTAGTAACCACAGCACCAGCAGGAGCAATTACATTTTGTACTATTTTTATTTTTGGCAGAACAGTAGCGTTAGATCCATTTATTATAAAAAATAACCATGAAAGAGTACTTTTTAAAATAGTAAAAACACTCTTTTTTGCTTCAAAATTAGATTCAAATAAAATAATAACCAAAATAGCTAATATGGAAATAAAATACATTGGAAACATTCTAAAAAAACGGGATTTTTTATATCTAATCCAATCGAAATCAGAATCATTAATTTCTATTTTTTTTGTTGTAAATAGAAAAGCCGTAATTATAAAAAACAGTACAACACTAGTTTGACCAAAATGATTGAATAAATTAGATTGAGGTTCTTCCCATTTATTAGTATTTAAAAAGACATGCCAAATATAACTATGATAAAAAAAAACAAATACTGCTAGGTAACCTCTAACGCCATCAATTTCAGTATATCTGACAGAACTTAAATTTAATTTAACAACTTTGTTTGATACAAAAACGGACAAAATTACTACCAGAATAAAAATAGGAATAAAAATGTAAATCATATAGTTTTTCGAATATGAATTTGAATTCAATTATAAAAGTTATTTCGAAAATTCGTTAAGCAAATTTAAATTAATAATTCTATAATTTATTTTTCTCATGATACTGTGGCCGTATATACTAATGAAATAAAATTATGCCTAAATTATTACTCAAATATTTTATAAATAAATTTTCGAAAATATTTTCTCTACATCCTCATTAAAAATATTTTCCTCGTTTAAAATTTTTGATTTATATAACACAAAATCCTTAACTTTTTCATCATAATTTACTAAACAGGAATCTAATAAAGATATGATTTCAAATTCTATTTCTAAACTGTAATCAATTTTATAAGAATCTGGAATTGAAACATCTTCATAGTATTTTGCGCTGCCTTCTCTATTAGTGATTACTATACAACCGCACATAGCAGCCTCTCTAGGAATTCTATCTTTACCTGGATGATTTCCAAAATCGATATATATTTTTGACTTAATTAATAATTCTTTAACTTCAATTGGAGTCATATTTTCGATAGCAACCCAATTTAATTGTGGCGCTTTTTTCATTAAGCTTTTAGTTATTTCATATCCTTTTTTGGGGTTGTAGGCAATTATATCCATTTTATCACTAGAATTGAATTTTAAGTTTTTCACTTCATTTATAAAAATGGGATCTAAATAATCAGAAAGATAATTTATTTTTGATATTTTCTTGGATTTCAAAAATTTTTCTGCATAAAATGATTGGACCCAATGAGAATGGGAAGGTCTTGATTTAAAATTATATATATCGTGTTTCTTTTTAATTCCTAAGAATCTTTTTAAAGAAAAACTATGTTTTTTGTGTGTTACAAAATAATTATCAACACTTAACCACCAAATGATTTTTTTTATTTTTTTATTTTTAAAGATAAATCTGATTGATGTTTCTGGAACAACTAAAATATTATTTCGATTATCCTCAATCTCAAAAGTATATGGTATTTCAAAATGTTTGTAAAAATCATGAACAGGATTTACATTTTTATCATCTGTAGTGTAAAACATTTTTGCTTTGAATCCTAATTGTATTAATTTGCATGCTAATTGATGCAATAGAAAAGGGCCCCCGGTTGCAAGATTAGCATTACAGGTAATATAAATGATACTGTCATTTTTATTTATTTTCATATTGTTTTCTAAATTTAGTTAATGCTGAAGCAATAATTTGATGCATATCGTAATATTTGTATTCTGCTAATCTACCACCAAATAAAACATTTGTTTTTTCCGCTTTTTGTTTATATTTTTCATATATTTTTTGATTTTTATCATCGTTTATGGGATAAAAAGCCTCTTTTCCTACATCCCAATTTTCTGGAAATTCTCGCGTAATTACTGTTTTGGGTTGTTTGCCAAATTCAAAATGTTTATGCTCAATAATTCTTGTAAAAGGGACATTCGAATCGTTGTAATTTACAACTGCATTTCCCTGAAAATTACTCGTATTTACTATTTCATTTTCAAATTTTAAGGATCGGTATTCCAGTTGACCAAATTCGTAACCAAAATACTCATCTATCTTTCCTGTAAATACAATATTCTCTGCTAAAGATTCAAAGTACAATCGGTCATTAAAAAAATCACAATCCAATTGAATGTCTATTCCTTCTATCAACCCTTCAATGATTTTATTATATCCTCCAATTGGAATGCCCTGATACCTGTCATTGAAGTAATTGTTATCAAATGTGAAGCGAATAGGCAATCTTTTAATGATAAATGCAGGAAGGTTTGAAGCTTTTCTACCCCATTGTTTTTCGGTATATCCTTTTATTAGAGTTTCATAAATATCTTTACCTACCAATGAAAGAGCTTGCTCTTCTAAATTACTAGGCTCTTCAAATCCAAATTGATTGATTTGTTCTTGTACTTTTTCTTTAGCGTCATTTGGCGTTAAACATCCCCATAATTGGTAAAAAGTATTCATGTTAAAAGGTAAATTATATAGTTTTCCTTTAGAAATTGATACTGGAGAGTTGATATAGTTATTAAATGTAGCGAACTGATTTACATAGTCCCATATTTCTTTGTCATTAGTATGAAAAATATGTGCACCGTATTTATGGACATTTATATCTTCAATTTTTTCACAGTAAACATTTCCACCAATATGATTTCTCTTATCAATTATCAAACATTTTTTTCCTATTTTATTTGCTTCATTTGCATAAACAGCTCCAAATAGTCCCGAACCAACTATTAATAAATCGTATTTTTTATTATCTTTTAGCATTTTTATTTATTGAATATAATGTTAAGACTAACTTGAATTTATTTTTATATTTCATTTAAAATTATTTAAGGAATTTTAATTTCATGAAAATCATTTTCTTGTAATACATAACTAATCCAATTTGAAAAACTATATTTTTTTTTAATTTCGGGATTAATAATTTCATTTTCTTGATTAATAAAATCTGTAAACCCCTTAAAATTTTTATCCACAACTAAAATGTTACTAGAACTATAAAAATCGTATTTTCTAATTTCCCTATTTGAGGTAATTATTTTTTTATTATAACCTAAAACTTCAAAGGGCCTAAATGATAAACCTGAATGTAATTTTTTATGGTGGATATCAATCAAAATTTTACAATTATTCACTATTGTTAAGTTTTCAAAGTAACTTAAAGGTTCATTAAGATAAGTAATATATGAATATTTTTCTAGTTTTTTTTTGGGGCTGCATAATAATAAAATCTTTAAATTTAATCCTTTGCTGTATAAAAATTCACAAATTTCAATTAGTTTTTGGATTCTATCATCATAACTTCCTATATAAAAAACGTCAAACTTTGGAATTATTGAATTAAATTTTTTTTCGTAACAATCAAAATAAAAATTTGTAATTGGTTTAGTATTTTGATTTAAATCTGATTTATCAAAAACATAAAATGAATCAAAATAGGTAACTAAATTATTTATTTCAGGAAAACGTTCCATCCCGTCCCATTGATAAGCATAATTTTTTTTTGATATAGAAATCACTTTTTTTATCACTGATTTATCAAATAAATCAGCTCTAATAAATAGGCTATAGTCAGAAGATTTAATTTTATTTAAATTATTTATATGTAATTCGGAATAGAATCTTCTTATTAATTTTCGTTTATACGATTTATCTCGTAAAAAACTTTTCTTCAGAAAATTGATTATTTTATAAAAATAATTTTTATAAACAAATTTTTCTTTATTACACAATAAAATTACTTTAAATCCAAGAAATTCTAAGTTTTCGACAAAACATTTATAAATATCCATGTCTGTTGTCATAGCCAGAATAATTGTCTTTCCTTGAAACTTACTATCCATAATAATTATATATTAATAAATAAATCATATCTTATTAATTCTCTCTATTCATTAATAATAGATTCAACCCAATTTTCAACTAAGTATTTATTTAATATTTCATCAGGAATATTTTGATAAGGTGTCTCAAAAAAAGATTTAGGGAAAACGGGGTTTTTAACATCAATAATCAAAATATTATTTTGATTATAAAAATCATAATTCTTCACATCTTCATTTGAGGTAATAAGTTTTTTTTGTAATCCTAAACTTTCAAAAACTCTGAATGTTAATCCCATTTGTTTTTTTCTTTGAATGTCTAACAATATTTGCGAGTTTTCTATGTACTGATTAACTTCTTTTAATGAAACGGATTTTCTAATTACTGTAACCAATTCATTTTCTTTAATTTTATACTTATTGTCAAAAATAAAAATCTTGTAGTTTATGTTATCGATTTTTAGTTTTTGAGCAATTTTTAAAATAGTATTGGTTCTTTTATCTCTGGATGAAATGTTGAATAATTGGTATTTAAAATTACTTTTAATATCATTTTTTTTGGTGTAATTGTATATAAAATTAGTCTTAAATTTTAAATCATATTTTTTACAATCCTCTTTTTCAAATGAATATACTTCGTCAAAATATTTTAATACAGGTTTTGTTTTTGGGCATCTTGCAAAACTGTCATTTATAAAGGTGATTGATTTTGTAGTATGATTTTTGAATTCCAACAAACTTTTTGAATCTATAAAATCAGCTTTTATTGTCAAAATTACATCTTGAATTTCATTATTCTCTTTTAGAATTTCAATAATTTTCTCACCATAAAAAATTGTTTTTAAATTCTTATTTAAAAACGTTTTTAATAAAAAGTTATAAATTCTATGAGAAAAACTGGTATATTTATATTTAAATTCATTAAAATCAATATGCCGTATTATATGTCCTTTTTTTTCTAAAGCAACAGCAATATTTGAGTTAAAACCCCAATTATCTAGGCTTACTAATGTGATTTTCATTTAAAGAAAAATATATTTTATAAACTAAAAGCAAATATAGCTTATATAATGAATATAAAATATTTATTTTTGTGAAAAATTAATAGAATGATTACTTCAAAAGTAAGCAATATTCATGCCTTTTTAAAAAGTCAATTATTTGAATTAATTGAGAACTTCAATAATTCTGGTTTTGTTTTTGCAGACGGAGCTAGAAATAGTATTAAATTATTTGATATAGATAATTTGAAGTTAAATGTTAAATCATTTAAAAAACCACACCTTCTTAATTCTATTATCTATAAATATTTTAGAAAATCTAAAGCCAGACGTTCTTTTGAATTTGCCACTATTTTATTAGAAAATAAAATTGGAACGCCACAGCCTATTGCTTATTTTGAAAATTCAAACTTTTTAGGTTTAAAAGACAGTTTTTACATTAGTGAACACCTTGAATGTGATTTGACTTTTAGAGAATTAGTTCAAATTACTGATTTTCCAGAAAGTGAAATAATATTAAGGCAATTCATTAAGTTTTCTTATAATTTACATCAAAAGGGAATTGAGTTTTTAGATCACTCGCCGGGAAATACTTTAATAAAAAAGGGTAATGATGGAAAATATAATTTTTTCTTAGTTGATTTAAATAGAATGTCATTTCATAAATCAATGTCGTTTAAAGTACGAATGAAAAACCTATGTCGTTTAACTCCTAAAAAAGAAATGATTACAATAATGAGTAATGAATATGCTAAAATTTCAGGAGAATCAGAACAACTTATTTTTGAAACGCTTTGGAAAATGACTTGTGATTTTCAGTTGAAATTTTATAAAAAGAGAAGATTGAAAATGAAAATGAAATTTTAGAAGTAGTATTATTTTAAATTTTGAAGTTTATTTAACTCTACATAACGGACATAGACGCTATATGCGTTTAAAAAGCAAATTATAATCCCTTTTTTACCATCTATAAAACCCAAGCGTATTATATAGTTGTACAAAAAATTGTAAATAGGATGAAATTTTTTTATTAAAAAATTTGGTTCGTATTTTTTGTTAAATTTTTCTTGAGCTTTTAATTTTCCGTAATTAATCATCTTGTTCTTATAAGATTTAAAGTCAGTGTAGGAGTAGTGGATAAGTTTATTTTTTAGAATACCAACAGGTCCATCTACTTCCAGTTTTTCATGAACAAGTCTTTCAGTTGTATAATTTGCTAAATTTTTATTGAAAAGTCTGAATATTTTATCTGTTTGCCATCCACTAAAATGTAATACCCTATTTTTAAACATGAATGTTCTTAAAAAAAGAAATGCAGAATGCTTATTATTGTTATTATTTAAGGCACTAACGATTTCGTTCTTTAATTCAGGTGAAAGTCTTTCATCAGCATCTAAAAATAAAATCCAATCATTTTTTGCATGAGTTATTGCAAAATTTCGTTGTGATGTAAAATTCTCAAATCTATTTTGAATAAATTTTACATTAGTAAATCCTTCACAAATAAATTTAGTATTATCTGAACTAAATGAGTCAACTACAACTATTTCGTCTACAAAATTTAGTGAATTTAATAATT
>CANKLD010000012.1 GCA_947483095.1 Bacteroidota bacterium | reverse complement strand
TTTTGCTGTGGGTAAAATTTTATAGTTGACGCCATCCGTTAATACAAAACAGCTTAATTCTATACCGTCTAAAAATTCTTCAATTACTACTTTTGAGCTTGCTTCGCCGAATTTTGCATCCACTAGCATATTTCTCAATTCTTGTTTTGCTTCGGCTAAATCATTAATAATCAAAACTCCTTTTCCAGCGGCTAATCCATCTGCTTTTAGAACATACGGCGATTGAAGCGTTTCCAAAAATGCACATCCTTTTTCCACGGTTTCCTTTGTAAAACTGTCGTAACCGGCTGTAGGAATATTGTGTTTTACTAAAAATTCTTTAGCAAATTCTTTACTTCCTTCCAGTTGCGCACCTTTTTTAGAAGGTCCAATAACCGGAATATGTTTTAATTCGGAATCGTTTTGGAAAAAATCGAAAATCCCTTTTACCAATGGGTCTTCAGGACCTACCACAACCATTTCGACTTTTTCGCTCAAGGCGAATGATTTAATCGCTTCGAAATCGGTGATTTTTAAATTGACATTAGAAGCAATGCTTGCTGTTCCAGCGTTTCCAGGGGCAACAAATAATTTTGAGCATTTATTGCTTTGAAGCATTTTCCATGCTAGTGCATGCTCTCTTCCTCCTGAACCTAGTAATAAAATAGTCATTTTGTTGTGATTGTTGTGTGTTGCAAAAATAAATTCTTTTGAGTTTAAATTGGCATTAAAACTCAAAAAAATAAAATTCTTATAAATTAATTTTGGAAACTAGATGAAATTTAAAAAAATAAAGGTTTAATAAGCCTTTTTTTCTCCTTTTATTATATTGATAACTGTTTGGACAATTATTTTTATATCTAATATTAGGGACCAGTTATCGATGTAGAAAACGTCAAATTTAATTCGGTTGATCATGTCATCATCCGATTCAATTTCACCTCTAAATCCTTTTACTTGAGCTAGTCCTGTGATTCCTGGTTTTACATAGTGTCTGACCATGTATTTTTTTATTTTATTTCCATATGATTTATTTTGGGACCATAAGTGCGGTCTTGGTCCAACAACCGACATGTCGCCAAACAACACGTTGATAAATTGCGGCAACTCGTCCATGCTGGTTTTTCTCATAAATTTTCCAGTTTTCGTAACTCTTGGGTCGTTTTTTGAGGCTTCTGATTCGGTGTCTTCATTTAATTTCATCGAACGAAACTTGTAACAAAAAAATTCGTATTCTTCTAATCCTGGTCTGCCTTGCTTAAAAAACACAGGCCCTTTTGATTCTAATTTGATTAAAATTGTCAAGATTGGTACTATCCAAGAAAGTAGAAATACAATTACCAATAATGAAAATACTATATCGAAGGTTCTTTTAATGGTTTTGATTGAGGGTTCGTGCAAAATGGTTTTTTGCATAGTTAAAACGGGGAACATTTCTAAATAATTTATCTTTAAATTCTTAGAAAAGATCTCTTTAGATCCAGGAATAAATTTAATGTTTATTTTATTTGAATCTGCAAATTCAACCATGTTAATGGTTTGATCATTTGTCATTTCTTCTAATGAACTGTATATTTCGTCGACTTTATTATTAAGCACGAATGTTTTTAAATCTTCTAAATTTCCTGAAACTTCTGGTGATTTGCTTTTATTAGAAAAATAACCTAAAAATCGGTAGCCGTAATCCATTCTGTCCTCAAAAAGTTTTTTTAAGCGAACCGATTCTTCGGTATGGCCAATAATAACAACGTTTCTATAATTACTTCCCGTGATTATTCTGTATTTTTTTAAATAATAGAACAACAAGAATTTAAATATTGTAATTAAAGAAGTGCTAAAAATAAGATAGAATAAAACCGCTTTTTCATTAAAAACAACTTCTTGCGTAAACGGGTAATAGGCAATTATAAGTAGGAAAAATAACGAACATTGTTTTAAAATCTTTGTGATAATTTCAACGGGGGTTGTAAATCTGAAGATTTCATAAAATTTAATTAGAAAGGCAATTACAGCCCAAGAAAATAGCAAATATCCAATGTGATTGTTTAGTTTTACAACCAATCCTTCAAAAAAATAAATTCCCAAAACAGCTATTACTAATAAGTCAAATATGGTGCTTATTGGTCTAATATATTTTGAATATCTACTTGATTGAGCTGATGTCATTTTATTTTATATATCCCGTAAAATCTTTGTGTTCCTCTTTTAAAAGCTCTTCTTTGGATAGTGATTTGAAATAATCATAAGTAATTTTCATTCCTTCTTCTCTAGAAACTTTTGCCTCCCATCCTAAAATATTTTTTGCTTTAGTGGTATCGGGTTGGCGCTGTAATGGGTCGTTAATTGGAAGTGGTTGATAAACTACCTTCTGATTGGTCCCTGTTAATTTAATGATTTCGTCTGCAAAATCTTTAATAGTAATTTCATCTGGGTTTCCAATATTTACTGGGTAAACATAATCAGAATGAAGCAGTCTAAAAATTCCCTCTACTTGATCGTCTACATAACAGAAAGAACGCGTTTGCATTCCATCACCAAAAATGGTTAAATCTTCTCCCCTAAGCGCTTGGCCAATAAATGCTGGAATAACTCTACCGTCATTCAGCCTCATTCTAGGGCCATAGGTGTTAAAAATTCTCACTATTCTGGTTTCCACACCATGAAAAGTATGGTATGCCATAGTAATCGATTCTTGAAAACGTTTTGCTTCGTCATAAACACCTCGTGGACCAATGGTGTTTACATTTCCATAGTATTCTTCGGTTTGTGGATGTACTAGTGGATCCCCGTAGACTTCCGAAGTAGAAGCGATTAAAATTCTAGCGTTTTTAACACGCGCTAAACCTAAAAGATTGTGGGTTCCTAAGGACCCTACTTTTAAAGTTTGAATTGGGATTTTTAAATAATCTATTGGACTTGCTGGAGAAGCGAAATGTAAAATATAATGTAATTCTCCAGGAATATGAACAAATTTAGTGATATCGTGGTGGTAAAATTCAAAATGTTCGAGTTTAAAAAGGTGTTCAATGTTTCTTAAATCTCCCGTAATTAAGTTGTCCATTCCGATAACATGGTACCCTTCTTTTATAAAACGATCACATAAATGGGAGCCTAAAAACCCTGCTGCTCCGGTAATTAAAATTCTTTTCATATTTGGATTCGATTTCGTTTTACTTCATGTTGTGTTAAAAAACGTTAAAATTATTATAATATTGTATTAAATGGAAATTGTTTTTCAGATTTCACTTTAATGTTTAATACACAATACATTACAATAAAAAAAGTAACTCCTCTTTGTCTCCATAGGAACGATTCTGTAATAAATAGGGATAGCATTAGTACCGAAAAGGCTATATGAAAGTAGTTTTTCGATGCGAAAGCGTTTCTAATTGTCAGCGCCAGCATTAGTAACAATAATATGAATCCAACTATCCCTAATTCTGCAAAAACCTGAATGTACTGGTTATGGAAATTCATTTTTTGATATCCCTCTTGATTTTCATCCCCTAAAAAAAGATGGTATTGAACTGCTTTTTCTTCGATTTTAGAGTGCGAAGCGTCTAGCCCAAATCCTTTCCAAAAAATAGCTTCTTCGTAAAGAAGTTCCGTGAAAATTCTAAATTGATATACCCTAAATGCCGTTCCTGGGAAAAAATCATTTGGCTTGAAAGTCTCGTTGGTCCAAGCTTGTTTAATACTTACATTATATACTTTTTCTGATTCTTTGCTAATTACGTCATTAACACTACTGTTGGTCATTATGGTTTCGTATTCTAGCTTGAAACGCGCTTTTACTTTTCCAATAAAAGGAAGAGAAAAAAGGATAACAAGTAATAAAATTAAATTTCTAAGGCGTAATTTTTTTGCGGTTTTAGAAAAAAACAAATAGTAGAATCCTAAAAGCCCAATGAAAACAACTACAATGTTTTTAGATGACAATAAAAATACCATCAAAAACAATATGGCTAAAGCCAATTTATCGAAACTCGTTTTTATTGGTTTGACCAAAAAATGAAAAAAGGAAACAGCCATATAAACCGATACATGAATGGCATTTACATCTTTAGTAACTAATTCGTGGTAAAAGAATACGGATGTATCTTGGGAAACAAAGAATCGAATTATCGCTTTTATTAGATAGAAAAAGGAAAATGCAACCATTCCGTAACTAAATCCTTTTGTAATTTTCTGTTTTTCTGATTCCGAAAAAGTGCGTAATATCAGAAAACAAATTGGAAATAACAGAAGTGGTAATTCTTTATAAATTGCGCTTATTGTCCTGTCTTTATCAATTGACCAAGTAAACGATAGCAGCATTAAAACATATAAAGCTATTGGGAAAATCAAATAATTATCAAAATGAAGGTGCTCTTTTTTAAAGTTGATAAGCGTGACGATTATTAGCAACGCAAGTGAAACGCTATTAAATGCGTACCCAAAAGGAATACACAATAATGTCAACAAAACAAATAATAACGACGGATGACTGTTATATTCCTGCTTTAGATTTTGATAGGCATTCTTCGAAAAGTTGAAGATATTCTCCATTTATTTTATCCCAATTAAATTCATTTTCAATCGCGTCAAAGTTGTTTTGAACTAATTGCAAGTTATCATTTTTTTTGATTGTATCTAAAATATTTTTTACCTCAGCAGGATTGGAAAAATAATAGCCATTTTCTTTTAGAATTGTTTTATTAAAATGGTTGTCGTGAGCAATAATAAATGCGTTAGACGCCATGGCTTCAAGCAAAGAGGGATTAGTGCCACCAACAGAATGTCCGTGGAAGTAAAAATTAGAGAAATATCTTAAATTATTTAGTTTTTTGATTTCAAATTCAGTGCCTATAAATCGTATTAGATTAAAAGATTTGAATTTATTTTTTAAATATTCGCCGTATTTAGTTTTGTGATTTCCTAGAACTAAAACGGTGGTTTCATGTCCAGCCAATACAATTCCGTCAAGAATAGTTTCAATATTATTTTCTGGTTCAAAACGAGCCATAATCATATTATAATTGTGTTTTTCGACATTATATTCTTTCAATATCTCTTCGTTTGGCGATTTGAAAACTTTTGCTCCATAAGCAATATAAGTTGAAGAAACGTTGTATTTACTATCAATATATTTTTGAATCCCTAAGGAATCCGATATTAAAAAATCGCTGCTTTTTACTGCTAATCTTTCAGCAAATCTCAAAAATTGTTGAACGGGTTTTGAATATTTTGATCGCTTCCACTCCAGGCCATCCATATTAGTTATAATAATTGGTTTTTTTGGAAGTAAGAAAAACCAAATGGAATTACTGGTATAGCCCAATTGCAAAATAATATCGAAATTTCGTTTTCGAGAATCCATTATACAATTATAATCGTAAATAAACTGACCAAAAGTCCCAAATTTATATTCAGGATCGTATTGATGAATTAGGTTAACACCATTAAATGTTTTTTCCTGATAAAGATGGTCGTGGGAATTATAAACATAAACGTCGTGTCCTTTCTCTACAAGAAATACGGAGAAAAATTCAGCAAATTGTTCAAATCCCGAGTAATGATTTGGAATTCCACGCGTTCCTAAAATAGCTATTTTCATTATATAATTACAATCAGTTGGCTAAAATAAGGAATTTAAGGAATTTAACTGCTTTTCAACAGATTAATTAATGGTTATTCTTACTATTTTTTGATAAGCTTTGTAGGTTTCTTCAGCTGTTTTTTCCCAAGTGTAGTTGTCTAAAATCTTTTGTTTTAGTTTCGGATTTACTGGCATAGAAAAAGCTTCGTCAATAGCTTTTTTTATTGAGGTAACGTCGTCTGGTTCACAATAAAAGGCATCCTCTTCAAAATAATCGTAGGTATCGCCTTTTTTGGTTACCACAATATTACAGCCCATTACCGCTGCCTCAAGCGAGGAAAGTCCCGGAGTTTCCATCCAACTTACTAAAGCGTGTACTTTGGCCACTTTGTATAATTGTTTTAAATCTTCGTGAGGAATTGCGCCTAAAAAAAACACATTATCGCCGGCTTCTTGGTGCACTTTCTCGACGTATTTTTTCTGGTTATTAGACTCTTTACCTGCTAAAACTAACTTGTAATTTGTTCCTTTTACGGCTCTAACTAAGTTTAAGGTTTCTTTTCTTCCTTCAATTCTTGCTGCGCAAAGGATGCAGTCTTGGTATTGTGAAAATTGGTTGGATTTGTTGTTATCCTCATCAGAAAAAATAGATTTATCTATTGCGTTTGGAATATCTGAAAAAATGTAGTTTTTTAGTTTGAATTCAGCAGCAACTCGATTCATTTCAGAAACCGAATTCGGTAAAAAAATTGCGGTGTTGTCTACTATTTCTTTCATTAAACCATAATACCCTTTATACAGCATTTTGAAAACCCCTTTGTGAAAACGGTTTTCATAATATTGTTTAATAACCGTTTTAATGTAGGCAATTTGGTAAGGTGAAATTACATTGGCAACTTGTTGAAACAATCCGCCTCTGGCTTTTCTTTCAAATTCGGTATAAAGACCATAAATAGTAGAGAGTGCAATTTTTTTGTTTTGCTTTTTGGCATTTAACATTTGTAAATAAATGTCCTGCGGCTCCATTAAATTAAATAAATGAACCAAGTCGTATTTGGATAAATCGGGTTCAAATTCTAAGGAAACATCAACCTCAACCCCTAATTTTTCAAGGTGTTCTTTCGTTTTCAACAATTGTATCATGTCTCCCCCTGGAGCATCGAATAAATTGGTTCTTGTTTGAAAAAGCACTTTCATGGTTACTGGAAAATTAATTAGTTAAGATTTTCGTCTTTTTTTCAAAAAACAACAAAGCGCCAAGTATAAAAACAATTACGTCTCTTGAGTTATACATGCCCGTAATTGTAAGTGTTGTAAAAAGAAAAGCAACTCCAATTGCTGAAATAAAGTAGGTTTGAAAGTTTTTATTAAAGTGTATTTTTTTATATAAATTAATTAAAAAAAATAAATACAAGAAAAGGCCAAAAATTCCTGTTTTATAAAAAATATAAACATAGCCATTATGAAGTTCGGAGATGTATTTAATTCCTTTATCTTTAACATTTTCAGTTAGTGGCGCAAAAAACTTAAGATTAACCAAAGACCCATATCCTGTTCCAATTACGTAACTTTTAGGGTCTTTTTCCATTAATGCAAAAGCTCTTTTGGCTTCGTATCCGCGCCAATGGTCCCACAAATCTTTATGGTTTTCTCTATCTATTTTAGTTTTAAAAATCTCAGACGGTGCATTTTTAACTTTGTACAAAAAAGATTGAACCCCTGGTTGATTTCGTGCTATTTTTATTGAAAATAAATAGCCGTAAAAAAATAAAATAGATACTAAAATAACTCCAATTATTCTGAGCCCCCTTTTAGTAATTATGGTATATCCGTAAATTGTAATTAATAAAATTATTGCGGCAACAATCATTGTTCTTGAAAAGTAGAGAACATTTGATGCAGCTAATAAAACTACAAAAAAGATATGATTTAATTTACTTTTAAAAAGCGTGTCGTTTTCTAATTTCTTATAAAAAAGCAAGAAAAACAATGAAAATAATTCCAGAAAGTTGTCTCTTCCAAATTCTCTTATTTCGTTCACTGAAGTAAAACCACTAATAAAAAACAAGATTCCAAAATGAATTACTGAAGATAATAATCCCACGATGACAATTGTTTTTACAAACATTTTAAAATCATCTATTTTCCTGTAAAAGCAATAACCTATCAATAATCCTGTGATTGGTTTTAAAAAGTGAAAAATGTCTTTAAAAACATCAAAAAAAGCAACTTTATTAAATAAAACGCCTGGAAAACCTAACAGAAAAACTAGTAAAATTGGGACTATTGTTTTGAAAAACAATTTATTAATTTGTGCATATTCAAACAAGAAAAATAATCCTAAAATGAAAACTTGAAGAAGTACATTTACTTTAAATGAAGGTAAGTATAATTGTAAAAGAATTATAATTATAAAGAGTGCTGAATAAAATTCATCTGATTTGATCTTCATTTTAGATTTTATAGGAATTCAAAAATAAGAGATTTAATCTAGTTTGAATGGTTTTTTAATACTTTTCACTAATTTATTTATTTTGAGTGCAACGGTAACTAGTAATTTGTCAAACCCGCTGAAATGTTTTGAAATATAAATTTCATATCCTTTAATTAGCATCGGGTTTTTAGCTTTAGTAAACCCGACAAAATGGACGTAATTGTGGTTCGGCAAGAAAATTCTCTTCAACCCTAAATTTGCTATTCTTTTAGAAAAATCTACGTCTTCTACATACAAGAAATAATCTTCATCAAAACCATTAATCTTGTCGTAGGTTTCCCTTCTAAGCAATAAAAAAGAGCCTCCTAACCAATCGACTTCATATTTATCATTTGAAAAATTTCCTGAGTTAAATTCCGTTCCAATTTGAAGTAATTTATTCATTTGAAACATATTTTGAAAATTAGGAAAAATCCCGGCTGCCGGTAGATATTCTTTTTTGCCATTCAACATATTAATTCCAATGACCCCAATTGTAGCGTCTGACTTTAAAATTTCAAGAACAGGCGAAATACTATCCAATACAACTGTATCGTTATTAATTAATAGCAAATAACTCCCTTTAGCCGATTTAACCGCTTCGTTATTTCCTTTTCCAAAACCAAGATTAATTTTGGATTCAATCAACTTCACTTCTGGAAAATTAGTTATAAGATAAGCACAGCTGTCGTCAGTTGAATTGTTATCTAATACAATTGTCTCAAAAGCAATATTCCTCAAATTTTGACACAATGAATCGATGCAATCTTTAAGATAATGAACGCCATTGTAATTGACAATTATTACAGATAATTCTATTTTCATTTTAAAATAACGTATAAAATCCTAATTTCTTTTTTATATAATACAAACACAATACATTAATTAAAATATTGGTTGTTAAACTGGCAATGGCCGCTCCTTCAATATTGTATTTAGGAATTAGAACGTAACACAGAATTAAGTTAACGAAAAAACTAAAAATGGTAATATTTCTAAAAATATTTTGATTCTCAGTCATATTTAAAATTTGATCAACATTGCCAGCCATAGCACTAAAAAGAACCCCGGTTGAAACTATAATTAACGTTGTTTTTCCGGAAATTGCTTCTAGCCCCCAAAAGGACAAAATAGAGCTACTAAAAAGAATCAAACACAAAACTATCGGCAGTGAAAAAAGAGCGACAAGACGAGTTGAATTGTGAGTCAATTTTTTTAATTGATCAAAATCTCCTTTGCCATAAAATTCAGCTATTTTAGGAGTCATTATTGTACTTACTGAAACGATAACTAAAAAGCCTACGCTTCCTATTTTATAAGCAATATTATAAATCCCAACTTGCGTATTATTGGACATAATCCCCAACATAATAACATTGGTGTAGTTTAATAAATACATAAACAAACTACTAAATAAAAGCGGTGATGCTGTTTTTATTAACGATAATGTAGAAATTGAAATCGTTTCTTTTTTGGGTTTTAATTCGAAAATTGTAAATACTTCTAGCAAAACAGTGATCAAAATTGCTAAGGAAAAAGCGATAAATGTGAAGTAATTATTTTTATCTAATTTGAAAAATAAAAATAAAAAAAATAGCAGTAATAGGTTTGGAATTACAAACATGAATAAGTTGTACTTTATAAAATTTTTGGTTGCTATTAAAAAATAAAGGAAAATCTCATGTACTATAAACAGCGGAATGGAAATGGATGCAATTAAAAAATAATTTACTAATTGTGCATTGTGGAAAACGGTTTCTGCTAAAAAAGACGACCCTAAATAGAAAAATAAGAATGGGATTAAAGAGAAAATCAAAGAGCCCTTTAATCCTTTAATTAATAGCTTTTTGGCTTGAGAATACGTAAAATCATTATTCCCTATTATTTTGATTAAAGTATTTGGAATTCCTAAAGTAAACAAAAGGGCAATTATTTGAGATAAAGCAAACACTAAAGAATAGTCGCCAAAGGTGCCAACTCCAAAAAAACGAGTAATTAAAACCGTGGTTAGAAAAGACGTTCCTAATCCGAAGATTCTAAAAATAAAATTTAATCCCGATGATGAAATTAACTTTTTAAAACTACTGTTTAGTTGCATCATTTTATAGTATTTACTTAAAGTAATTCTTTTTATTTTTTAACTACAAAAAAATATTGGGTGCTAAAAAATTCTTCAAATATTCCAAGAGTAATCAAATTTATCAGCTTGGCTATTGATTTTCCTTGATAGTTTATTATAGAGCTTTCTTGTTTTAAAACTTTATAACCTGCGGTTTCCAGTAACTCCTGAATGTTTTTTCTACAGTAAAACCGAACATGGGTGTAATCAAAAATTCCGCTTTCTTCGTATTTAAAATCGCCTTTAAAAACTATTTTATAGAGTGCTGAATAATAACGAATATTAGGCATACTAATTATTATTTTTCCGTCTTCTTTTAAATATTTTTTTAAGGTTTCTAAAACACTTTTCGGTTCAAAAAGATGCTCTAAAACATCCGCAAGCAATATTAAATCGAAATGTTGAAAGTATTCTGGTAAATCTATTTTTTCAATATCCCCAAAAATAAATTGGTCCAGCGGTTTATAATTTTGTTTATTTTTAGCATCTTCAAAAATATCAACACCTACCAATTCTGAAGCTATTCCGTTTTGTTTTAAATAAAATAGCGTTTCGCCATAAGCTGCACCAATTTCTAATACCTTTAAATTTTGAGATTTTTTGTCTATTAGATTGATTAAATCTAGTCTTATATTAGAATAATAATCTGCCCCTTTTTTATCGTAATTCATAGTTGTTGGAAATTATTAATACCGTGACAAATATAAACAAGTGCAAATAAATAAGTTATCCCAAATGAGATAACTTTTCTTTTTTATAAACTTTATTGTTTTTGCAATGTGTTTTATTTTAAAGTAAGTTGATCTAATTCCTTTTTCAATATTGCTTCGTGAGGGTATAAACTAGGTCCGGCAATTGTTTTTGGATCCTTTCTGCTTAATTCTTTTGTTACCGAATCAATTGTTGTATTATCAGCGTTTATTCTAAAACAATTATAAAGTAACGATTCACTTATTAGATTAGATTTGTCTAAATAATCGAATTTTAAGCTGTTTAATTTAATTTTTTCGTTTTCTCTGTTTACTCCTAAATCAAATCTAAACTGGGTAGGGAAAACGTCTTCTGGTAACTCAAAAGTTATATCTTGTGAATCATTCTTTCCCGGAAGAGAAAGCCAAATAGAACTTTCTTCTTTAAAATTTATGGAATTGTCTTCTGTATAATACAAGTGTATTGTGTCATTTTTCTTGATTAATAAATTTAAAGTGACTTTAAATTTGTTGTTGATTTCTTGTTTTGCTTCGTCTTGTTTGACTTCATTTTTACATGAAAACATAATTACAGCAACCAACAATCCTAATAATGTGCTTTTTACTTTCATTTTTATATTTATTTTAGTCTCAACAAAAATAATACTTTATTTTTTTTGCTTTGATTATTTGATCGCTTTTTTTAAACTCTCTTCCCAGTTTTTTATTGTTATTCCAAAAGTAGATTTAATTTTACTTTTATCCAAAACACTATATTTTGGTCTTGCCGCTGGAGTTGGAAAACTTGTGGTTGGTATTGATTGTAAATGTATGCTAATATTGTTTAATTCAAATATTTTCTGGGCAAAATCAAACCAGCTGCATTGTCCTTCGTTGCTAAAATTGTAAATGCCGTATTGGGTGTTGGGTGTTGGGTGTTGGATAATTATCGTTAACAAACATTCCGCTAAATCTAGGGCGTTTGTTGGGGTCCCAATTTGATCGTTTACCACACTTAATGACGTTCTTTCGGGGGCCAATCGCAACATGGTTTTCATAAAGTTATTTCCAAATTGAGAATAAACCCAAGACGTTCGAATGATATAATATTTTGAAAATACTTCCTGAATTGCTTTTTCCCCGTCTAATTTTGTTTGACCGTAAACTCCTTTAGGATTTGGGATTTGGTTTTCGGTGTAAGGGTTGTTATTTGACCCGTCAAAAACAAAATCGGTTGAAATATGAATTAATGTCGCGTCAAATTCTTTACAGGTTTCAGCAAGATTTTTGGCCCCGGTAACATTAATTAATTCGGCTTTTTCGGGTTCTGATTCTGCTTTATCAACTGCCGTATAGGCTGCGGTATTAATACAAAAATCGGGTTTTATTATGTGGAAAACCGCTTGGCAATTTTCCTTATTTGAAATATCTAAATCTGTAGCGTTACAAAAAATAAAATTAACATTCAAGAAGTTAGGGGCAATAAATTGTATCGCTTGACCTAATTGTCCGTTAGCGCCTGTAACTAAAACTACCATGCTTTTTTGGCGTTTTCAGTTGTGGGTAATAAACTGTCTTTTTCTGAAATGATGAGTTCGTTAAAAGGAAATTGCCAATCAATATTCAACGAGCCGTCATTGTAAATTATTCCGCCTTCACTTTCTTTATTATAAAAGTTATCGCATTTATAAAAAAAGGCGGCTGTTTCGCTTAACACTAAAAATCCATGTGCGAAACCTCTAGGAATAAAAAATTGATTTTGTTTTTCTGCGGAAAGCAAAACAGAAATGTGCTCACCATAAGTTTTAGAATTGGGTCTGATATCAACGGCAACATCCAAAACTTCGCCTTGCAAAACACGAACCAGTTTAGCCTGCGCGTGATCTCCAGTTTGATAATGCAGCCCTCGTAAAACCCCTTTTGTTGAAAAGGATTGGTTGTCTTGAACAAAACGAACTGACTGACCAATTGCGTTTTGAAATGTATTTTCATTAAAGCTTTCCAAAAAATACCCTCTCTCGTCGTTGAATATTTTGGGCTCAATAACAAAGCATCCTTCTAATTTTGTAGGAATAAAATTCATTTATATAATTTCTAATAAATGCTTGCCATAGCCACTTTTTAAAAATGGTTGGGCAATTTCTTTTAATTGCTCTGCAGTGATGAAGCCCATTTTGTATGCCGCTTCTTCTATAGAACCTATTTTTAATCCTTGTCTTTCTTCAATTACTTGAACAAATTGCGAGGCTTGCATTAAAGAATTAAAGGTTCCGGTGTCAAACCAAGCGGTTCCTCTATCTAAAATACTCACTTTTAATTTTCCTCTACGAAGGTATTCTTTGTTTACATCGGTGATTTCAATTTCTCCGCGGTGACTCGGTTTTATATTTGAGGCGATTTCCACTACATCATTATCATAAAAATAGATCCCCGGAACGGCAAAATTTGACTTTGGATTTGCCGGTTTTTCTTCGATAGAAAGAACGTTTCCATCAGCATCAAAATCTACTACTCCATATCTTTCTGGATCGTTTACGTGATAGGCATAAATAATTCCTCCGTCTGGATTATTATTCGATTGTAATAAATCTGATAACCCTGTTCCATAAAAAATATTATCTCCTAAAACTAGCGCTACTTTATCATTTCCGATAAATTCTTTTCCAATGATAAAGGCTTCTGCCAACCCATTCGGATGTTCTTGAACAGCATATTCAAATCGACATCCTAATCTAGAGCCGTCTCCTAATAATTGTCGGAATAATGGTAAATCATGAGGGGTAGAAATAATTAATATTTCTCTTATTCCCGACCAAAGCAAAGATGATAGCGGATAATAAATCATCGGTTTGTCATATATTGGCATTAACTGTTTGCTGACCGCAAGCGTAAGTGGGTGCAACCTGGTTCCCGATCCTCCGGCTAAGATAATTCCTTTCATTATGCTATATTTTGTTGGGCTTTTAAAGCTTGTCTTTTATAAAATTTTGAAAATAAATGAATCAAAACAAAAACAAAAATAAATAAAAGTGGTAAAACTAATTTTAATTTACCGTTAACACTTTCGGTGTTTTTTATGTTAAGAACGCTGCTGTTTTTTTTAATCGTGTTTTCGTAATTTACTAGTTGCTCTCTTTTGATGCCGATTTCATAAACTAATGCTTGCTTGGTTTTAAGCACTTCGTTTAGCTCGGTGTTTTCATTATAAAAAACTAATTTGTCGGATTTTTGTCCCGAAGCAGTTGAGAATTTTTCTAATAAAGTATTAATCTGAAGGATCATTTCTTCATTCTTTTTAATATTTACATTGACGTTCTCAACATATATTTTCTTTAAATTATCGAAATAAGTATTGTTGTTTAAATAATTTAAAATTGGCTCAATTGTTTTTTCATCCGTTGTAAATCCTTTAGTAATGAGGTGAACCGTGTGTGAATAATAATTTTTACTCGTTGCTTTGTCTTTAATAACCTTATTAATATCCCCTTCTTCAGCTAATAATTTCAAGAGTTCAAAATTTTGGGTGTTCGTTGTAACGGCCGCGTTTTTTTCATTGTAATTAACCAAACTATAAATGTCAACTATTGGTTCAATTTCAATTTTTGTTAAGTTTTCAGGATTTTTAACTCCTATAGCCTTTAAAAAAAGGGTGTCTCTGGTTTTAATTTTAGAATCCAATAAATCTATTTTAGAATACAGATAATCGGTGCTTCCAAAATTGGGTTTTACAATAATTTTAGAATCGTAGGTTTCATTATTTAAGTCAACATAGGTTCCTAGAGCAGCTCCTGCAACAAATAAAATTCCTACTATTAATAAATTTCTTTTAAAAAATAAAATACCTCTAAAAACCGAAGTCCCTATTCCGTCGTAAAAACCTTTAATTTTATTTGAAATCATTGATAAATCAATCTCTTGATTATCTGAATTGGTAGCGTTTTGACTCATAATAAAAACTATTTTATGTTAAAAATTTGTTCTAATATTTTAATTGTAATTAAATATGTTGGCTTTACTCCTGTTGTTCCTAATCCGCCTGAGGCTAATGTGCTTCCTGTTTCCAGCGGGTTGTCTGATGCATAATAGGCATATCTAACTTTTACATCTGGATTAATGCTTTTTCTAATTTTGGATGCCGATTGGATTGCTTTTTGATAATAGGCGCCTTCCATTTCCAGTCCAATAACTCCCCACGTTGAATCATGGAAAAACTTTAATAAATCTTTATTTTGCAATGACGTTCCTAAAACTGTAATCATAGGTCCTGCGAAAACAGCTATGCCATTTCCTTCCAACATCTCGGCAGTTAATTCATTATGGAAGAAATAATTGTCTCCTGTTCCTTCATTTATATGTGCCGACGGAATCATAATATCTCCTTTTCCGCCTTGAAGAATACCTGCTTTTCCCATTATTGAAAGCGATTCTACATTCAATAAAATATCTTTTTGAAACGGTTTTAATAACTCATCAATGGTTTCGTAAGCTTGCTCTCCAAAAGCGTAGTCCATAACGATAATTACCGGGTTTTTATTGTGCATTTTCGCAGTTGGAAATGCTGATTTTTTCCAATCTATTTTGGCGGTATCAAAAATCTGAACATCAATGTTGGTTCCTGAAGTATCAGGCAAAGAAATCATACCGTTTAACTTGGCAAATTCTTCCACTTTATTTCTAACTTCATCTGCACCCGATTTACTCAATTCTTCAAAAATAAAGAAATCCGATTTGTCTTTGAATTTGGTTTTTAAAACGTGCGTTGCAAATATAGAATTCATCACCGAGTGCATGTTGGCGCTGATAATGTGAATTGGTCGATCCAATAAATCATTTGCTTTAAGCACCTCTTTTATATTGGTTGCCCAAATTTCACCGTGAATATGGTGCCCTAATCTTTCTCTTAAAATAGGACTAAAAGTGATGGTTCTTTTGTTGTTTTCAACCACTTCTTCAATCGCTAATTTCCCTAACCAATAAATTACGTGTAAAAAACGATCTGGTTTTTCTGTGGTTCCAAAAGCATCGTAAATATCTAAAATCTCTACAAATGTTCTTCCTAGGATATTTGCAGTATGCGAAATTGTTTTCTCTTTATCGGTTAATGTCAGTTTTTTATTGGATAAAACCGCTTGTTCTAATTTTTGCCAATCACGAGTGACCTCAGCGTTTTCATCTAGTAAAACGCGGTTTTTAATTTTATGCGATTCTATGAAAATAAAAGTCAAATGCGTTAAAATATCGTAAATATCAGATCTTCCGCGCGTGATTTCAACGTTCATTTGCTCGTCATCAATTCGATAACAGTTTCTTCTTCTTTTCGGTGGAATTATAGCTTGAAAATGTGATTTTGAATAGCCTTCGTCAGAAGTTAAATTGATGAAACGGCATTCTTCAATCCCTATTGGTAGTCTTTCAATTACATATAAAAGTCCGCTTAATTCTACTTTGTCTTCGGCAATTGTGCCATATATTTCAGGGCGTAACGACAATAATGCTTCGCGCAAGGTTTCTCCAGAAACTCCCATTGGTTTATAGAATCCTCTATTGAACAAATGGCGCATGGTAATGTATAATTTCTCAACCGCACTAGATGATTCTTGCGCTCTTGATCGGACAATGTTCTTGATTTCTTTCATTTGGATTTTATTTATTAACCAACAAATGTAAGGTTTTTATGTTTTAGTTGGTTAAAACCAAATTTATTGCGGGTTCATAAACCTTAATTTTACCTGATTCAGATTGGGTTTTATCGTTTGTTTGTCGGCTCCATTTACCGCCCGAATAGGTAAATAAAAAGTCCCGTTCTATGTAATTGTACAATACCAACGGGTAGAAAATTATTTGAATGGTTGTTTTTTGAGTATTAGAATTTACGATCGTTTTTTCCAATTTGTTTTTCGAAATTAACAGTTTTTCAATACCAATGAAGAGTCCGGTTTTGGGTATTTTCAAATTCAAGTCGGTGAGGTCAAAACCATTTCTAACCACGCCTTTTTGGATGTTTAGAATATAATCTCTCGTGAGTAATTCCTCGCCCGGAAAACCATTGGCGTCGGCCATATAAAAATGGATTTTAACGGTGGCATTATCTATTCTACTATCAGTTAAAATACTTACTTTCTTAATGAATTTGGTTTTTTTATAGGCGGCTTCGTAGGGGAAAAACTTCACGTCAATTCTTGGTCCGTTATCGAAGGCCTCTAATACGGAATTGTTAATTTGTCCGATTTCTATTTTTTTAGTTTCATAATGACGGACAATTACCACTTCATCCAATTGAAATGAAATGGCTTTCATAATTACATTGGAAACCTCTGAAGCTTTTAGGATTCTTTTTTCAAATCCTAAAATAGAAAATATCAAGTTTTTATTTGCGGAAGCAGCAATAGAAAACTCGCCATTTTCTTCTGAAGTAGTTCCGATATTTTCATTTTCAACCCAAATATTCACATACGGAATGGGTTTTCCGGATTCGTCAACTACAACGCCTTTGGTTTGGGCAAAAAAGGAAATGGACAGAAATAATAAAAAGGAAAACTTATTCATGAAATTATATATTATTAAAATCTCTGTCAAGCTTAACTTGTTTCAGCTTCTCTTTTAGATTCTGAAATAAATTCAGAATGACAAAACAATTATTTAGTACTACTAAAAAAATCCACAATCGTTCTGTCGTTACTCAACCTCGGAATTTTGTTTTGTCCGCCTAACTTCCCAATCGATTTCATATAGTCTTGGAAACCATTTTTAGGCACTTTGGTAATAACTAATTTGAGTAAAACTTTCCCCACAATCAAGTCGTTATAATAGGTGTTTTGAGTTCTCATTGCGTTGTCTATCGCTTCCGCAAATGCGACTTCGTTTTCAGGTTCGTTTTCAAATTCTATAAACCATTCGTGATATGGCAAACCATCCGAAGGTGTGATTTGAGGCGCAACGGTAAATTCGTTAATTTGAATTGAGGTGTTTTGCATGGCTTGTTTCAACGCCTGTTCGACTTCTTTTCCGATCACGTGTTCTCCAAAAGCAGAAATGAAATGTTTAATTCGTCCTGAAACTATAACGCGATACGGTTTTAAAGAGGTAAATTGAACGGTATCGCCAATATTATAACCCCAAAGTCCCGCGTTGGTTGAAATGATCAAAACATAATTTACATTCAATTCAACTTCGCCAATAGTATATCGCCTTGGGCTTTCAGTAAAATACTCTTCAGATTTTATAAATTCATAGAAAATTCCAGCGTTTAAGAGCAATAACATTCCCTTTTCTTTTTGCGAATCTTGGTAGGCGAAAAATCCTTCCGAGGCAGGAAATAATTCTATAGAATCAACTTTTCTACCAATTAAATTTTCAAATTTAGCACGATAAGGTTCAAAATTCACTCCGCCATAAATGAACAAATTGAAGTTTTTGAATAGCTCTCCAACAGGTTTTTCGGCTTTCTGCTGTAATTTTTCAAAATACATTTGCACCCAAGACGGAATTCCGGAAATCACCGTCATGTCTTCGTGCAAGGTTTCTTCAACAATGGCATCCACTTTTTTTTCCCAGTCTTCAATGCAATTGGTTTCGAAGTTGGGCATTCTGTTTTTTTGCAAATATTTCGGCACAAAATGGGCTACAATTCCGGATAATCTTCCCAATTGAATTCCGTTTTTTTCTTGTAATACTGGGCTTCCTTGTAGAAAGATCATCTTGCCATTTACAAAATCTGCTTTTCCGGTTTCATGAATATAATGTAGAATAGCATTTCGAGCGGCTTCAATATGAAAAGGCATCGATTCCTTAGTTAATGGAATGTATTTTGCGCCAGAAGTTGTTCCCGATGTTTTGGCAAAATACAACGGTTTCCCTTTCCAAAGTATATTTTCTTCACCCTGTACCACGCGATCAATATACGGTTTTAGGGCTTCGTAATCGCGAATGGCCACCTTTTTAGAGAAATCTTGGAATGTTTTTATGGAATCAAAATGATGGTCAATGCCGAATTGCGTGTTTTTCGCTTGACGGATAATATCTTTAAAAACGGTTTGCTGGGTTTGAACAGGATTATCGGTCCATAATTTGGTTTTTTTATAAATGGATTTGGCAAATTGTTTGGCCAAGAAAGATTTTAAAGACATTTATAATTTGTATTTAAGCTAGTTTCAAACTATTTTTTTTTCTTTTCTTTAGAAAGTAGTTTTTCTTCTTGTAAAATTTGCTCTCTCAATTGTAATTCCGCTTTGGAGGGTGCTTTATTTTCAATTGGAGCGCTACTATTATCGGAAGACATGATGGAATCCTTATTTATTTGCTCGTATTCTAAGTCGCCATTTAAAACCTTAACCACTGATTTTAAATAGGCGTCATTTTTCTTCAATGCCAACGCTAAAGAATCCGATTTTAAGGCCAATTCCGTAGCTTCTTTTCTTAATTTAGTGGAAGCATAACCCGGAATATATTCTCGTAAAGGGGTAAAAGCAATAACATAAGTAGTAAAAGTAATGATTAATATAGCTGCAACTGAGGCAACAACAAATACATTCATTAAGGTTAATTTAAGGGAAAAAATTTCTTCGAAAGTATCCTCGTTTAAAATAACCAAGCGGTTTTTGGTGAATAATTTCCTCTTTAATATTTTTCTTTTCTCTGACATCGTTCTTAATATTATTATCACAAATATAATGATAAAACTATCATTTATAAATTAAGATTTTAAAGTATTGAATTTTATTAATAAATAAAGTAAATCATAAATATTTATTAATGAGGGAAATGAAAAACCAATATTTCTGTTTACCTTTGTATTGTAATTTATTATCAATTGCTTCGGCACAAAAAATTTCAAACATGGGAAGACTTGGTTTACCAGAAATATTAATTATAGCGGCTGTTTTTTTATTGCTTTTTGGAGGTAAAAAAATTCCAGAATTAATGAAAGGTTTAGGAACTGGAATTAAAGAGTTTAAAAACGCATCTAAAGAAGAACCTGCTGCTGACAAAAAAGAAGAAGAAAAAAAATAAATGAAAGGCTTTTCGAATGAAAAGCCTTTTTTATTTTAAAATATAGGAAATATTAACAGCTAATTTTATTCACTCTATTTTGGTGTCTTCCTCCTTCAAAATCGGTATTAAGAAACGTTTGAACCATTTCTAAAGCTTGAGGAATAGAAGTAAATCTAGCAGGAATACTTATAATATTAGCATCATTATGTTGGCGCGCTAAGACCGCAATTTCTTTAGTCCAACACAAAGCCGCTCGAATTCCCTGGTGTTTATTTGCCGACATTGCAATTCCATTTCCGCTTCCACAAATTATAATTCCAAAATCGACTCTTTTAGATTCAACATCTAATGCAACGGGATGTGCGAAATCAGGATAATCAACGCTATCACCAGAATCGGTACCATAATTGGTAACCTTATAACCATTTGCCTTGAGCATTTCAATAATTGCCTTTTTGTATTCTGGTCCAGCGTGATCGTTTCCGATAGAAATTTTCATAAGTAAGATTTATTTTGTTTTACAAATTTACCAAAACTAAACTTGTATTTAATTAGAATTTATATTTTAATTAAATAAATTATAAACACTTAATAATTAATACTAATTATATTTATCGTTTCATTTTATTAAATAAAATATAGTGCTGTTTTTTAGAATGTTAATATCTGTTTGTAACTAATTGATATTCAGTTAACCTTAATTTAACATTGAATGTTTATAAGTTTAGATAGAAAATTATAAGTTTTCTTCTGTGGTATGATAAAAATTTGTAATCAAAAATTGAATTGAATAAAACTAATTTAGTTTGATGAATTTTTAGAAAAGTTATTACTAAATATTACTTCTTTATTAACAAATTTTGAGTTTTGAATTATCTAAAAATTGTATATTTTATAATTATTAACCGTTGTTAATTAAAAAATAGAATTCGTTTGTTTTATTAGGTTATATATAAAATCAAGCTGTTTATAACTTGTGATAAAAAATTATAACTAAAAAAATCTACTTTAAAAAATAATTTTATTACAACTATTAACAGACTATAATAACCATTAAAAAATAATTTTAATTTTAATTTTAATTTTGTTGTATTTTATATATGTTGATAACATTTATGAAATTATAAGTTTAAAAATCATTTAAACAATATTTAGATTGTTATTTAATTTATCTAAAATACTTTGAACTATCTCAAAATCGTTCGGATGAATTTTTAATTCAATTCCACCGTAAGCGTAACTTGCCAAAGGATTAACAGAAACTAAAGTTTCATTAAGAAATAAAAATGCAATTCCTTCATTCTGTAAAATAGATTTTAACACGATAATTTCGTGAGGAAAATTAAAAGTTGCAATAGTTACAAATTCTTTCATTTTTATTTATTTTTTATAAAGGTACTGCGAATAGCATTTGTAAGAGAATTTATTTTTTAAAAGTTATATTTTCTTTAATACTCATAATTATCAACAAACAACTGCTAACTATTTTGTAAATTTCAACTTTTAAGAAAACAATTATGAGTAAAAGACTAAGGAAACCAGTCAAAAAACAAGCTGATTTAACAGATAAAATAGTAAAAATATTAGCACAAAATGCAAATAAAGCATTCAATTATAAGCAAATAGGAATTAAATTAGAATTAGATAATACACAAAGTAGAAATCAAATTATTAAAGATTTAAAGATTCTTGTTGCTCAAAAAAAAATAGAAGAAATAGAACCAGGAAAATATTTAATTGTAGAAGCAAGTAATGATTATTACGAAGGTAAAATAGATATGACGGGTAGGAAAACCGCTTATTTTATTAGTTCTGATTTTACTGAAGATGTGTTTATTCCAACAAATAATTTAAACCACGCTTTAGATGGTGATACTGTAAAAGTGTATGTATATAACCGCCGAAGAGGAAAACGCGCTGAAGGAGAAGTTATAGAAGTTATAGAAAGAAAGAAAACTGATTTTGTAGGAGTAATAGATATTCAGAAGAACTTTGCCTTTGTATCGACTGCAAATCCAAAAATGTACACTGATATTTTTATTTCAAAAGATAAATTAGGGGACGCTGAAAATGGAGATGTAGTTTTGGTTCATATTGAAGATTGGCCAACAAGAGCTGATAGTCCGTTTGGATCTGTATTAAAAGTTTTAGGAAAACCAGGCGAACACAATACTGAAATTCACGCTATTTTAGCTGAATATGGTTTACCAGCCGAATTTCCATTAGAAGTAGAAGTTTTTGCTCAAAAAATAGACACATCCATTCAAGAAAGTGAAATTACAAAGCGTCGAGATATGCGCGATACATTGACGTTTACTATTGATCCAAAAGATGCAAAAGATTTTGATGATGCTTTATCTTTTAAAATAGTAGAAAATGGAAATTACGAAATTGGAATTCATATTGCCGATGTTTCTCATTATTTACTAGAAGGAACAATTCTAGATAATGAAGCCTATAATCGAGCAACATCTGTATATTTAGTAGATAGAGTGGTTCCGATGTTGCCCGAAGTTTTGTCAAATTTTACCTGTTCTTTACGTCCAAACGAAGATAAATATACTTTTTCCGCTATTTTTGAATTAGATAAAAAGGCGAATATTAAAAACAGTTGGTTTGGTAGAACAGTTATAAATTCTAATCAGCGGTTTGCATATGAAGAAGCGCAACACATCATTGAAACCAGAGAAAATACTATTCCCATAGAAACATCAATCACTGGAAGTGCCTATAAAGTCTCGGACGAAATTGTCTTTGCTACTCTAAAATTAGATGAATTAGCAAAAATTATGCGTGAAAATAGAATGAATAACGGAGCGATTTCTTTTGATAAAGTAGAAGTAAAATTCAACCTTTCAGAAACAGGAAATCCTGAAGGTGTTTATTTTAAAACTTCTCGAGATTCCAATCATTTAATTGAAGAATTTATGCTTTTGGCAAATAAAAAAGTTTCAGAATTTATTGGGCGTCAAAAAAAGACTTTTGTTTACAGAATTCACGACGAACCAAATGAAGAAAAACTTTTGGCGATGCAAGAACTAATTAAA
>CANKLD010000011.1 GCA_947483095.1 Bacteroidota bacterium | reverse complement strand
TCCTGTTTTATCAAATTTTCTTTTATAGCGCTTTAATGCTCTATCGATATTTTCTCCGTCTTTAATTGGTATAATTAACATAATATAGACACCTCCTCTCGTTAAGGGTGCAAATGTAATTTATTATTTTAAATTATGAATTATAAATTATGAATTATTTTTTTTGAGATGATAGATAATAGACGAAGAGATGAAAGACTAAAACAAACAGTAACAAAAAAGCCAAGAAACATTTTCTCGTTTCTTGACTCTTTTATCTATTATCTCTTCCTCCATTATCTCTTCGTCTATTATCTCTTCGTCTCTTATCTACAAGTCTATTATCTCTTCGTCTCTTATCTACAAGTCTATTTCAAAATATTCCTAGCAATTACCACCTTTTGAATTTCAGTAGTTCCCTCGCCTATCGTGCATAATTTCGAATCTCGGTAGAATTTTTCCACAGGGTAATCTTTGGTATAACCATATCCACCGTGAATTTGAATGGCTTCGTTAGCTACTTTTACACAAACTTCCGAAGAATACATTTTTGCCATAGCGCCTAATGTGGTAACTGGGCGGTGTTGCTCTTTTAAGAAAGCTGCTTTGTGTAATAATAATTCTGAGGCTTCAATTTCAGTTGCCATTTCAGCCAACTTAAACGAAATTCCTTGAAAACTGCTTATAGGTTGCCCAAACTGGTGTCTTTCTTTTGAATATTTTAATGCCGCTTCATAGGCTCCTTTTGCAATTCCAAGTGAAAGTGCTCCAATAGATATTCTACCCCCATCTAAAATTTTCATTGCTTGCACAAATCCTTGTCCAACGTCTCCTAATCTATTCGCATCGGGAACGCGGCAATTGTCAAAAATTAATTCGGCAGTTTCACTCGCTCGCATCCCTAATTTATTTTCTTTTTTTCCAGATGTAAATCCGGGCATTCCTTTTTCAAATACAAAAGCGGTCATCCCTTTCGAATCTCCTTTTTCACCAGTTCTAACAATTACAACTGCAATATCTCCAGAAATAGCATGCGTTATAAAATTTTTCGATCCATTTACAATCCAAGAATCACCCTCTTTAACAGCGGTGGTATTCATTCCTCCGGCATCTGATCCCGTATTGTGTTCGGTTAAACCCCAAGCGCCAATATGTTCCGCCGAAGCCAATTTTGGAATCCATTTTTTCTTTTGCTCCTCATTTCCAAATGTCAGAATATGATTCGTACACAATGAATTGTGCGCAGCAACAGACAATCCAATCGACGGATCGACCTTTGAAATTTCTTCTACTATGGTAATGTATTCGTGGTAACCTAAACCTGAACCTCCATATTCCTCAGGAATTAATACTCCCATAAATCCCATTTTACCCAATTTTTTAAATAGAGGAACCGGGAAAGTTTGCGCTTCATCCCAATCCATTATAAAAGGACGAATATTTATTTCTGCAAAATCTCTAATGGATTGTGCAATCATTAATTGAGTTTCATTAGAGTCAAAATTCATAGTGATTCTGTGTATTTGGTTATAAATACAAATATAAACGAATAATGTCTAATTTTTCACTTGGAAAACCGTTAATTTTTGTTAAATCCTCAAAAATTTTAAAATCGCCGTTCATACTTCTGTAAGTCACTATTGCTTTAGCCAATGAATATTTAAAATAGGGAAATACCATTAGCTCTTTTATTGACGAATTGTTAATGTCTATCTTTTTAATTTTTGGCAAAGATACTACCTTAAAATGCTTATTTAAATTCTCAATCACTTCAGGTGAAAGTCCCCAAACATCGTTCATTTGCTTCATGCTTACAAAACCGCCTAAAAGTTCTTTTTGTTTCAAAATTCGATCGGATAATGCAGGTCCAATTCCGAATATTTTAATTAAGTCTTCATTTGTGGCCAAATTGATATCTAAAACGATAATCTTTTCTATTCTCTTTTCAAATGGCTTATAACTTTTAGCTTTACCTTTATTAACCCAATCAGGAAATTTAAAATAGGGTGAAATAGCATTCAGTAAAGAATCTGAAACTTGAGTCACTTTTTGAAATTCTGAGGCTGAATTTACATATTGGTTGGTTTTTCTGAAATTCAAAAGCCGATCAATTTCCTCAATTGACATTCCTAATTTACTCCCTTTATAATCGGAAATAAAATTAGGATTAAACGGATAAATTTTAGGAATATAATTTTGTTTTTCTACTTTTAAAGAATCGACTTTAGCTTGTAAACCAATCCATTTTTGTTTTTCGGAATTCTCCCCGTTTTCAGAACTTGGATCCCAATAGAAAAATGAAAATTGGCAAACCACACACAATAGCACTAATAAAAAAATCCCACTTCTTTGCGATTTTGAATACTGGAAGTAGGATTTTAATTTCATAATAGTAGTTTTATAAGTCGAAAACGGAGCACCGTTTCGCTCGAATGAGATCTTTTAGTCGCCACCAAAAGGCCAATGTTAGATATACTCCAAACCAAAGTCCCGCAGTAACAAACGATATGTAAATAAAAAATAATCGTACGCTATTGGCTCGCATTCCCAACGCATCGGCAAGACGCGAAGAAACATGAAATCCGTGTTTCTCGAAAAAATATTTTAACCGAAGTATTAATTTCATTACTATAAATTTATAACGATTACAAATTTAGCATTTATACTTCAGATTTCAATAATTCCATTCCAATTGTACATTCTAAACACCGACTTTTATTACAATATTCATTTTTTAATTGCAATAAAGCTTGGGTTTCAAATGCGTTTTGTGCTTTTAATCCAAAAGAAGAAAACTTATCAATAATTGCATTAGCTTCAGGTTTGACTTGGTTTAACAACGATATTAATTTCTCCGATATTTCTTTGCCTTGGCTTTTGGCGTAAGCAAATTGTAACGGAATAATGGTATTTATAATCAATAAATCGATGAATGATTTTGACAAAGCTTTCTTTTTCTTCGGGCTAATTTTATCGAATTGATAATGCGTTTCCCAATATTCTGAAACCGACTTGTCAAAAATTTCATAAATAGTGGCAACATTATCAGCTTTTATAATTTTCGAAAATAGCTGTTGCTGACAATAATATATATTGGCCAACTGCGAAACTCGAATCGTTGGAAAATTATCCGGCCGATGTTTGAAAAATTGTAACGAAGTAAATGAATTGGATTCTAATTGGTATTTTTGAACTAAATAGTCAAAATTCCCTTTTAGCTTTTTAAAATAATGATCTTCTTTATTTATTTCTAATAAACCGGCGATGCCAAACAACAAACTTTCTAAATTAAAAAGGTCGTTTCCCTCTTTACGAATAATGGAAAACGGAATTGAATTGGCCATATTATAAAAGGAATTGCCATTGGTATTTAAACCGAAATTTTTCGCCAATTGGCAAAATAAAATCGCGTCCCAATCTTGCATCGTACTTTCCGCTAAATCAAAAATAGGTTTGGATTTTCGTTCTAAGCGTTCAAAAAACAAACGTTCTTGCCAACTCAACATGATAAATGAGTTGACAGAATTAATTTGTTTTTCACAATAAATCCAAGATTTAGGTGAAACTAGAGAATGGTAATTATTGAGCGTTTCTTTTGAAACCAGATTTTTAAGAATTAATACAGGGATTTCCGTGTTGTTTTTTCGGAAGATTTCTACGTCATGTTCCCAAACTACATGGAGAATTACGCTGTCATAATTGGAATCACGTTCATGATGATGCGCATACCAATCGGAGGATTTTAGGTGAATTTCAACATTTCCAGCCCATTTTTGATTTTCAATAGTAATTTGGGAGTTAAAAAAATCAGGGCCAGCGAGTTGCAGGTAACTTCCAGAATTTTCAATAGTTAGTTTCTCCCCGTTAGAAGTAGTTAAATTCGAAGTGTCGAATTTCTTGAATTTCCACAAATAGTGCAGGAAATCTTCTTTCATTTTAAATGGCGTATACTAGTTATAATTATTTTGTCGAATGTAGTCAAAAAAGCTATGCCGAAAACATGTATCCGAAAAAAGAAGTGTTAATTATCTAAGCAGATACAATTTGGCGCAAGCTCGAGCATCCGATAACGCTTCATGATGGTTCAGTTGAATATTCATAATTCGACAACAATCGCTCAATTTTGCTGGTTTAAAACCTTTGGCTTTATATATTTTTACGGTACATTCCCAACGAGTACCTATATTTAAACTACTGTAGTCCAACCCGTATAGCGCCATGGTTTTTGCCAAAACATTTCGGTCGAAACTTTCATTGTGGGCAACTATTACTCTATTTTGTAGTCGTTTTTGAATTTCTGGAAATAGTTGGGGGAAGGTCTTAGCATTTACTGTGTCCTTGGGATAAATTCCATGAACCTGAATGGTAAAAGGAGAATAATAATTGTTTAATGGCTTAATTAACGTTACAAATTCATCTACAATCACTCCATTTTCAACCGTAACTATTCCGACAGAACATGGATGATATCCATTTGCAGTTTCAAAATCTATAGCTGTGAAAGTCATTTGAATTAAGATTTGAGATTTCTAATTTTAGATTTTTGAAATCAACCTATAAAAAATAAAAGTAATACCGACAATAGTGGTCAATATTACTTTTATTTACATTTTGAATTATTGTATGGAACCTATAATATCATATTTTGTAATAATATGGTATTTTTCATTTCCTAGTTCTACTAAAACTGCGGCATTTTCTCGAGTGAATAATTTTGAAACTTCTTCAATAGAAGTTCCTAATTTTACAATAGGAAACGGTTTTCCCATTACTTCACGAATCGGTTTGTCTCCAGCATTTTTATCTGAAACATAACTCTCAAACAAGTCGGATTCATCTACAGAACCAACAAAACCAGACGTGTCAATCACCGGAATTTGAGAGATTTTATATTTGCGCATGCGCTCAATTGCGTGTGAAACCAGTTCTTCCGTTTTCACTACAATTAATGGTTTATCAATATGGTCTTTTATTACGTCTTCCGCTTTGGCCACTTCTTCGTCTAGAAATCCGCGTTCTCGCATCCAGTCATCATTAAACATTTTACCGATATATCGGCTTCCAGAATCGTGAAATAAAACTACCACTACATCCTCAGGTTTAAAGTGTTCTTTGAGTTGAAGCACCCCTTTAATTAATGCACCGGCTGAATTTCCTACAAATATCCCTTCCTCTAAAGCGATTTTTCTGGTGTAAACTGCTGCATCTTTATCGGTCACTTTTGTAAATCCATCAATAATTGAAAAATCAACATTTTTTGGTAAAATATCTTCTCCTATTCCTTCTGTGATGTAGGAATAGATTTCATTTTCATCGAATATTCCTGTTTCGTGGTATTTTTTAAAAACCGATCCATAGGTGTCAATTCCCCAAACCTTAACGTTAGGATTTTGTTCTTTCAAATATCTTCCAATTCCAGAAATAGTTCCTCCAGTGCCAACTCCCACAACAAAATGGGTGACTTTTCCGTCGGTTTGTTTCCAAATTTCAGGACCTGTTTGTTCGTAATGTGCCAAAGCATTGGATGGATTATCGTACTGGTTTACATACCAAGAATTAGGCGTTTCTTCCCCTAATCGTTTGGAAACGGAATAATAAGAACGCGGATCAGTAGGTTCTACATCGGTTGGGCACACTACTACTTTTGCTCCTACTGCACGAAGAATGTCCATTTTTTCTTTCGATTGCTTGTCAGTTATCACGCAAATTAATTTGTATCCTTTTACTATTGCCGCTAAGGCCAAACCCATTCCGGTATTTCCAGAAGTACCTTCAATGATGGTTCCTCCAGGCTGTAAACGTCCGTCAGCCTCAGCATCTTCAACCATTTTTAGGGCCATTCTATCTTTAGTAGAATTTCCAGGGTTAAAGGTTTCTACTTTTGCAAGTACTAACGCATCAATTTCTGCGGTTACTTTATTCAATCGAACCATTGGCGTATTGCCAATTGTTCCTAGTATGTTATCTGAATATTGCATTTAGTTTTTATTTTTTATAGTTCTAATAATATTAATCGAAGAAATTCCACACCAAACCGAAACGAATTATAAAGTCGTGATACGGATTCTTTGGATACGAATAGTAGTTAGTTCCTGACATTGACGAATTAAAATGTTCGGCTTTTAGGTAAATTCTGGTGCGTTGAATTCTTGCATTTGCAAATAAATCTATATTAGGATAAGCGCCAATTTCTTTTTGATTTTGTACAAAAAACTCTCCCAAAATTGGGTTGTAATCGTTGGCATAGTATTTTGTAAAATAATTAAAAATCACACCCGTTTGAAGATACATCGCTTTATTAAAGAAATAATCGGAATAATAGAGTGTGTTACGAAGAACCAAATCCGGCACATTCAAAATTTTATCCGATTGATCTACTTTTTGATATAAAAAGGTGTTGTCCAACGCCCATTTTCTGAATTTGACTTCCTTACTAATTTTTAAGGAAATATGGTTAATCGTTTTATCATACTGCTTTGGAGAAACCAATTGCAAATCGGCAGTATTATCATTACTGAAATACAAGTAATCATTGATAGAATTCAATTCTAAAGTAGCGCTTGCCCATTGGGTATTAGCTTCGACCTTCAAAGAATTGTGTTTTTCATTTTTAAAATTATTATACCAGTTGTAATTAATATAACTACTTTGATGTAAATTATAAATATTATTAGGCAAATTATTGCTGTTTTGGTATTCGAAAGAAAAGTTATTTTTATCGTTATATTGGTATTTCAAATGCGCATTGAAATCAAATAACGATTGTTTTGTAATAGAACTGGAATATTGAAATTTACCGTTCCATTTGTTTTTTCTATATTCGTATTGTCCTCCAAAATCATTAATAATATCGTTGATAGCATTCGGAATGGTTTGAGCAGTTAAAACCAAAACTGAATTGTAATAATAATTGTATCTAAAATCATCTACAAAAAACTGAAATTTTCCTAAAGTAGTATTTTCATAAATGGCACCTACTTTATTGTACATTCTGTTGTAACGCACTTGGTCATTAATATTTGCTGCAACAAATGAAGCTCCGAAACGATTCAAAGTGGAAGTTACTCCGGTACTAGAAGTAATAGTAGTAGGAACCGTTACTTGATTGAATTCAAAATATTTATTTTCATAATTAATTTGATGTGTCAAATAAAGGTTATTATTTCGCTTTTTAGCGTTAATTTGAAAATTATGGTCTAGGAATAACCTAGTCCCTATTAATGTGGATTTAGCATCTTTTAAATAAACATCTAATCGGGGCCTTTCATTATAAACTGGATTATTGCCCTCAAAATTCTCTGGATTGGATAAACCTCCATTTTCGCCATTCAAAATATCTTGTGAGGTATAATGGAAATTAGCATAATAGCGTTTATTCTTAGTATTATAACTAGCGGTAAATCTAAAATTTCCAGTGCTTGAAAGTTGGTTGATGTATTTTCCTAAAGAGCGCAAACCTTTATAGCCCATAGAAAAATTAAATTGTTCTGAAGTGTTTAAAGTAATAAACGCATCTAGGCTTTGACCTTGTTCCATAACGGTTTTAAAATACAATTCGGTAAATGGTGTTGCCACAGAATAGTATTTAATGTCGTTGGGTTGGTAATAATTAAAATGCTTACCAGTATACCCAAACTCAGGAAAAGAAGTTCGTTGATTTGAAGAATATTGCAATGTAGTATAAGCTTGACCTTCATTGGCGAAAGGCATTAACCCGAAAATATCTCTACGAAGGTAATTGTAATCGTATTCTTTTTTAATGGTTAGTGATGTATCTACAAAAGTCGTATCCCTTTCCAGGGTAATAATTCTATATTGAGAAATCGTTGCTTTTGGTTTGTCATTTTTATGGTCAATGATCAAAGAATTAAATTTTACTGTATCCGATTCTTCTTCGTTTACTACTTGGGAAAAAAGTGAAAAGGAGAGTAATGAGATAAAAAGTAAATAACAAAATTTCATAAATATATTTTTAACAAATATACTATTTATAAATAAAGTTAGGTAAAATAGGGGTAAAAAAAAACCACTCTTAAAAAGAGTGGTTTAATAAATCTATATTATTGTTAATCAATAAAAGGATTATTCAAAACTTCTATTTGTGGAATTAAAAATGACAAACGAGGATCGTCATAAGAAAAAGTCGCACCCTTCAAATAAAGATGGTTTGTAGCTCTAGTACTCGATTTTTTATTACGTTTCATTGCCAAATAAATTTTTCCTTCACCCCATAATTCAGTACGGGTTTGCTTGTAAATTTCATCTTTTAATGAAGTTCCGCTCAAAGCATCAACATATGCGTAGTCAGCTGTAGTAGCGAAACGAAGATCTAATAATTGTTTAAGACTAGTAATCGCAGTAGCATCATTGTTTAACTTAGCATTTGCTTCAGCATTCATAAGCAAAAACTCATCCGATCTCATATAAATATAATCCGATTCAATGACTCTTTGTCCTCCGATTACACGATCAGCATCGAAAAATTTAGCTGAGGGTCTACCAGATGCAGAAAATTGCAATTTTCTAATATCGGTGGTAGCGATAGAAAGAAACAAATTTCTATCGATATTTTTAGGATCTCCTGCCCATGCATAACTGTACGTAAAAAAATCCATTTGTCCCCACCACGAAACTAAATCAAGATTGATGGCATTAGTTAAATCAACACCCCACATCCAACTAGGAGTATTTACATTGTTGAAACCAGAATCAGGATTAGTCAAAACACCAGCAGTTATAATACCTGTCGATTGACTTTTAGTTGTCAATGGATAAGCAGCTAAAATATCGTTTGTTAAAGAAACAACATTTGTTAAATCAGCTGATGTACCACGAGCAGCATATACATATGCTAGTAGGCCTTTAGCAACATTTTGATCAATATTGAATTTTGCCGGACGTGCATAACCATTTAAATATGCAATAGATTGTGTCAAATCACTAATCATCAAAGCATATACATCTGCAGCACTACTCTTTGGTTGATTTGGGACTTTTGAATCGGTATAAATTGGTAATATCAATGCATTCGCATCATAAGAAACCTGATACATTTGTGATAGATAGAAATAACCATAAGCACGTAACGCTTTTGCCTGACCCATGATGTATTTTGCATCTTGTTGTACCGGAACTGCATTAGTACCACCAAGGGCATCAATAACCTGATTAGCACCATTAATGATTCTGTAATAATATCTCCATGGCTTATAATTTTCATTATTAGCAAAATTAGGAGTAGCGGTCAATTGTGTTATACTTGCATACCAACCGTAATTGTTAGCTTGGTAAGCCATATCAGAACTCAATAAATCTAGGGTGATGTCTACACCTTTCTGACCAAAGTCAGTATGATCGGATGTACCACCAGTTCCTGTATTATACATATTAGAATATATTCCAGACAATAAACCCTCTAAAATTTTGGGATTTACTTCTGCTATATCTGATAGTTGCCCTTCAGTTGTAGTCGATCCATCAGGAAGCGTATCTAAGTAATCTGCTTCACAAGAAACTAGAAATACTGAAAGGAGTAAATTAAATATTAGTACTTTTTTCATAATTATTTATTTTTTAAAATTTAACACGAGCTCCAAAAGAAACTGTAGATAGAGGTGAATAACGGTATGTATCAGAAGAACCCGCCTCACTTGTTGATGGATTAAAACCATTTCTTTCAGACATCAACCATAGATTATCTCCAGATGCCCAAAAATTTAAACTAGCCAAACCAATTTTAGAAACAAACTTATTTGGAAGAGTATAACCAACTTTAATATTATTTAAAGAGATGTAATCCGCTTTAGTAAGAAAACGAGTTGAAGAAGAGATTGCATTTGGATCATTACCATTTGATAATCTAGGAACATTTGTCACATCTCCTGGTTTTTGCCAACGAGCTTGAATGTCTTCATGCCAATTGTTTGAACCTGCTTGACCAGTACCCATTAAACCTGCATAAGCTCCATCATAAGAATAACCACCAAAACTGTACAAGAATTGAACGGAAAAATCAAATCCTTTGAAACCTGAACTTAAATTGAATGCACCACGTACATCTGGTACTGCTGATTTCCCAACGTATTTAGTTGCAGCATTACTATATGTTTTAGTAACAGTTTGAACAATACCACTAACATTATTAGGATTAGTTTTAACGTATTCTTCCATTGAAGTAATAAAAGTCTCTGTGGCGTCTTTTACACCATTAGTATTAGCATCAAAGTAGTATGCATTCCATTGTGAACGACCGTCTGTAGGATCAACTCCTGCCCATTCTCTCATATAAAAATCATAAATAGAATGTCCAACAGATCTGCCATAAATACCATCTATGTCAATGATTTTTTCTTTTCCGGTAGCCGGATCAATTGGCATACGCGTCAATTCGTTTTTAATAAGTTCACCATTAACAGATAAATCTAAGAAATAATCATTTCCTTTTAGTAAATGTACTGTTGCATCAAATTCTAAACCTGTATTCAACAATTTACCATCATTTACTAAAATTGAAGCGTAACCAACTGATGGCCCTACACGTCTGTTAAAGAAAAGATTGTCTGTAACTTTGTTATAATATTCAAGATTGACATCTAAAAAATTACCTAATTTAAATTCAATACCTGTTTGAAACATATTCGACTTTTCCCAAGTTAAATCTGGATTTCCTTTTGTACTAAAAGTAATAGAAACTTGATCATTCAAATTGCTTGCAGAATATAAATCATATCCAGAATATAAAGAGGCTCCGGCTTGATCACCTATTATTCCGTAACTAGCTTTTAATTTTAAGAATTTCAACAAATTTGCTTTACTTAAAAATGCTTCGTTTGAAACAACCCAACCAGCTCCAACTGATCCAAAAGTACCCCATTTTTGGTTTAGGAATCTTGAAGAACCATCCCTTCTTACAGTTCCGGACAAGAAATAGGTGTCTTTGTAGTTATAAGATAGCTGACCAAAAACACTTTCTAATGTAAATCTATCAACATATGAATCTGAAGGATTACTTACTACAGCATTTCCTAATTCAGTTCCATCAGGGTTTAATAAATTATACTTCGAAGCAGTAAGAACTCCATTCTCATAATTTGTATTTTCATGAGCTAAAAGACCATCTATTTTATGATTACCAAAAGCCTTTTTGAAGCGTAATAATTTTTGGAAGTTATAATTCAACAGCTCTGTTTTTTGTTTGTAAACAGATCCATTTTGAGATGCAGATGGTCCGTAAAAAGGATTTTCCTGATTTGTATATGAATTATTATAGTATTGAGCTCCAAAACGTGTTTCAAAATTCAAATAATCTGTAATTTTAAAATCTAAAGACGTATTCATATTAAGTTCATGACGTTTCGTTTCATTAACACTTCGAATCGCATCAGAAATTGAATTTGTCAAACCTCCAAAACCTCTAGTCAAACCATAGTCATATAATCCACCACCATATATCGGATCTTGAATTATTGCACCAGAAGCATCACGTTCAAATAATGGATAAATTGAAGGTAAATTATCAACAAACCAAAACACACTTCCTGAATCTGAAGATTGTCCGTTGGTATTTGTTGTTGAATTAGTATATCCTAAATTTGCACTTCCTGACAACCAAGGCTTTACCTGATGAGATACATTTAAACGAGTTGTAATACGTGAAAAATCTGAATTTGCTATATATCCTTTATCATTTAAATATCCTATAGATGAGAAATATTTTGTTTTCCCTTCTCCACCACCCATAGTCATATTAACTTCCTGACGAATAGAATTCTGGAAACCATAATCTGCCCAATTCTCTGGAGTGTATCTCCTAGTCACGCCTGATTTAACCTGTCTAGTAGTCGAATCAATCAAATCAGCTCCACTGGCAACATTCCACATATTATAAGTTGGATCTATACCTCCTTCATTAGGATCAAATAAAGATGCATTCGCATAAGCAATAGCATTTAATGGTGATAATCCATTAGTGTAAACCCCTTGATTCAATAATGACTCCCATGAATACTGAATATATTTTTCAGGAGATTTAATGGTATTATATCTAGGCAAGTAAGAAAAATTTACCCCCATTTTCGATTCAACTTCAATATAACTATTGTTAGCCTTACCTTTTTTTGTTGAAAGAAGAATTACACCATTAGCTCCTCGTGAACCAAATATTGCTGTTGCTTCCGCATCTTTTAAAACCGTAGTTGTTTCAATATCATTTGGATTTATTGAATTTAATGTTCCACTGTAAGGTATTCCATCAACCACATAAAGAGGTGATCTGTTACCGTTAACTGAACCAATACCACGAACACGTATAGTTGCTGAAGAACCCGGTTGTCCAGAAGTATTTATAACTCTAACACCTGCAATTTCACCTGCTAACGCCTGAGAAATATTTGACACATTTTTTCTGTCAATATTTTCAGATTTAACTTGTTTGGCGGATCCCGTAAAAGACTGGGTTGTTACAGTTCGGTATCCCACAACAACAACTTCTTCAAGTTTTACTCCATCCTGCATTTTTACATTTACAGTACTTGAAGCACCTACTTTAGCAGTAGTGTCAGTCATTCCAACAAAAGAGAAAATTAAAACATCTCCCACTTTTGTTTTGATAGAAAATTTTCCATCAACATCAGTTTGTGTTCCAGTTTTTGAACCTTGAACAACAACATTCACACCCGGTAAAGGACCTGAATTATCAGTCACCTTACCTGTAACAGTTTTCTCTTGTGCATAAGAGAGCTGCATAGTTAACGCTATAAGTAGCGTATAAATCCATTTGAACTTTGATCTCATATTATTTTTGTTTGAGTTAGTTATAATGCAAATTTCTTACTAATTTCTTAATAAAACAAACTTTATTAAAAAAAAATAAACTTTAACATAATCAAAGTTATTTCCAATTGGGTGAATTATTAATGATTACTGGGGTTAAAACTTAACTATTAACAAACAAATTCCTTAGTTTTGTAGTGAATTATTCAAAATTAATTTAATGTTAAGAAGCCATTTTTTAGAGAATTGTATTGAGGCCGGGACAGATGAGGCTGGTCGTGGGTGTATTGCGGGTCCTGTTACTGCTGCTGCTGTAATTCTTCCTGATAATTTTACAAATAATTTACTTAACGATTCTAAATTACTTTCTGAGAAAAATAGGTTTGCATTACGACCCATTATTACAGAAAAAGCGATATCCTATTCGGTTACCCATATTGAACCTTTAATAATTGATGAAATTAATATATTAAATGCTTCTTTAAAAGCGATGCAAGAAACTATATTAAAATTAAATAAAATTCCCCAACATATTATAGTAGATGGAAACCGGCCATTAATTTCAAAAGGAAGTCATTCTAATACAATAGGTAAAATATTCACCACCGAAGAACTTAAATTAATTAAGTCAATTCCAAGCACCTCCATCATAAAAGGAGATTCAAAATACATGAGTATTGCAGCTGCTTCCATATTAGCAAAAACGTTCCGCGATGACTACATGGCTATAATTCACGAAGAATTCCCAATGTACAATTGGAAACAAAATAAAGGCTACCCAACTAAAGAACACCGAGCGGCGATTTTAAAATATGGCGTTACGAAATACCATCGGTTAACGTTTCGGTTGACCCCCTAACAAGCCCCCTAGCCCCCAAGGGGGGAACTGTCGAAAGTCAAAAGTCTTAAAGTCAAAAGAGAAAGATTTTTTGCCACAGATTAACACAGATTAAACGGATTTTAAAATAACTGAATTAACGATTCTTTTCTTTGCTTTCCTTGTGAACTTTGTGAAAACTTTGCGCTCTTTGCGGTTAAAGAAAATAGTCGAAAGTCAAAGGTCGAAAGTGCGATTATCGTTTCAAATAATTTAAAATTCAAAATTTAAAATAATTTCTTTGCGCCCTTTGTTAAAAACCTTTGTGCCTTTTGTGGTTAAAAAAAAGACGAAGAGATAATAGACTTTTTAAATTTGTGCTAATTTGTGTAATTCGTGGCTAAAAAACTTAGTGCCTTTTGTGGTTAAATAAATTCACTTTCAAATAAAACTGAAAAGTGTTTCAAAATTCTATCTTTCACTTCTTGTTCGTCCACTTTTTCAACGCCCAATTCTACATTTAAAGAAGTAACTGCTTTTCCTTTAATTCCGCACGGAATAATATTGTCAAAATAACCCAAATCGGAATTCACATTTAAAGCAAATCCGTGCATCGTCACCCAACGTGAAGCTCGAACTCCCAAAGCGCAAATTTTCCTTGCAAATGGAGTTCCAACATCAAGCCAAACACCCGTTTCTCCTTCACTTCTTGAACCTATTATAGTATAGTCGGCTAAAGTGAGAATTACAACCTGCTCAAGAAAGCGCAAATACTTATGAATATCTGTAAAAAAATTATCTAAATCTAATATGGGATAACCCACTATTTGACCAGGTCCGTGATAGGTAATATCTCCTCCGCGATTTATTTTGTAAAAAGCAGCTCCTCTGGCTTCCAATTGTTTTTCAGATAAGAGCAAATTTTCTAATGAACCACTTTTACCTAATGTATAAACGTGAGGATGTTCCACAAACAAAAAGTAATTTGGGGTCTCTAAATCGGTTTCCTCTCTCCTATTCTGAATTTTCAAATCTACAATTCCCTTGAACAATTCCTCCTGGTATTGCCATGTGGCTTTGTAATCTTTCAATCCTAAATCTTGAAATTGGATGTTTTTGTTCATTGCGTTTAATTGATTTGCAAAGTTACAAAGTTTAATACTAAATCAACTTTAAATAGAAAGTCAAATTAATTTTCAAATTTTCAAATTGCTACATTTTCAAATTTAACTATCTTTGCTATCTTAAAAATAAATCACAATGGCATTATCCGAGCAAGAAATACTTCGTAGAGAGGCACTTCAAGAACTACGCAATTTGGGAATTGACCCTTATCCTGCAAATGAGTTTGTAACCACCGCTTATTCAAGCGAAATCTTATCCGATTTCGAAAAATTTGAAGGCAAGGAAGTAGTTCTAGCGGGCCGTTTGATGGGGAAGAGAATCATGGGAAAGGCTTCATTTGCGGAACTTAAAGATTCTGAAGGACGGATTCAAATTTATGTTTCGAGAGACGATATTTCTAATGATGATGAAAAAACAATGTACAATGTGGTTTTCAAAAAACTATTGGACATTGGTGACTTTATCGGAATTCGTGGAACGGTTTTCAAAACACAAGTAGGCGAAATTTCGGTTCATGTTTATGGATTAACAGTTTTGGCGAAAGCCTTGAAACCCCTTCCTGTTGTAAAAACAGATGCTGACGGAAAAACGCACGATGCTTTTGCAGATCCTGAGCAAAGATACCGCCGTCGCTATGTAGATTTGACGGTGAACGACCACGTGAAAGAAACGTTTATTAAAAGAACAAAATTGTTCAATGCGATGCGTTCTTTCTTTAATGAACAAGGCTATTTGGAAGTGGAAACGCCTGTTTTACAACCTATTCCGGGTGGTGCTGCGGCTCGTCCGTTTATGACGCACCACAATTCGTTAGACATTCCATTGTACATGAGAATTGCAAATGAATTGTATTTAAAAAGATTAATTGTTGGAGGTTTTGAAGGGGTTTATGAGTTTTCTAAAAACTTTAGAAATGAAGGAATGGATAGAACTCATAATCCTGAATTTACGGCCATGGAAATATATGTAGCCTACAAAGACTACAATTGGATGATGACATTCACCGAAAATTTATTGGAACATTGCGCCGTTGCTGTAAACGGAACTTCGGAAGCTACTTTTGGCGAACACCAAGTAAACTTCAAAGCGCCTTACGCAAGAGTAACCATGACCGATTCTATCAAGCATTTTACAGGTTTTGATATTTCTGGGAAGTCAGAAACAGAATTATTTGACGCGGCGAGAGGAATGGGAATTGACGTGGATACTACAATGGGTAAAGGAAAATTGATTGATGAAATTTTTGGGGCTAAATGCGAAGGAAATTATATTCAGCCAACTTTTATTACTGATTATCCAAAGGAAATGTCGCCTTTGTGTAAATCGCACCGTGACAATCCTGAATTGACAGAGCGTTTTGAATTGATGGTTTGCGGTAAGGAAGTTGCCAATGCCTATTCTGAATTGAATGACCCTATTGACCAACGAGAACGTTTTGAACACCAATTAAAATTGGCCGAAAAAGGGGATGACGAAGCTACGGAATTTATTGATGAAGATTTTCTTCGTGCTTTGGAATATGGAATGCCTCCAACTTCTGGATTGGGAATTGGAATGGATCGATTGATGATGTATTTAACCAATAATTCTTCTATTCAAGAAGTATTGTTTTTTCCTCAAATGCGTCCTGAGAAAAAACAAGTTCAAATTGAACTTTTAGAAGAAGAAAAGTTAATTATAGATTTATTAAAAACCACTAACAACAAAATGGATTTGGGGGTTTTGAAAATAAAATCAGATTTGAGCGGTAAAAAATGGGATGCTGCAATGAAAGGTTTGTCAAAACACGGATTGGTAAAGGTATCTTTGGTTGGTGATAGTAAAATAGTAGAATTAACTGCTTAAAATAACTGGGGATAATTTAAAAAAATCAATACTAAAGAAATTATTTACAAGATTTTTTTTTAAAATTAGCATTCAATCTTTCAATTTTTCATGTGAATTTTTTAATTTACTATTATCCCTTTAATTATTATTAATAAATTTGAAAAAGCCAATAAATATTTAAATTATTACAATAACGATAGAATTAAATCAAATTTAAACAAAATGAGCCCGATACAATTTCGAGCTTATTATTATCAAAATTAATTATAAATTTGTCTAACTTTTTGGGGGCAGTTCATGAAAGCCCTTTTTTTATTACAATGTTTTGGCCACTTTTTCAATGGCTTTAATTGTAAAATCTAAATCTTCATAGGTTAAAGCATCCGAAATAAACCATGTTTCATAGGCTGAAGGCGCAATATAAACTCCCTGATCTAATAATCCGTGAAAGAATTTCTTGAACGTTTCATTATCGCCTTTTGCAGCACTTTCAAAGTCTACAACCGGTGTCGAATCAAAATGAACTGAAATCATAGAACCCAATCGGTTGATGGTAAATGAAATTCCATTTTCAGAGAGTGCTTTTTCAATTCCATTTTCTAAATAAATAGTCTTTTCTGAAAGTCTTTGAAACACCGAATTATCTTTTTCTAAAGCATTTAACATCGCCAATCCCGCAGCCATTGCTAACGGATTTCCAGATAATGTTCCCGCTTGATAAACTGGCCCTAAAGGCGCTAAATAGTTCATAATTTCTGCTCTTGCGGCAAATGCACCAACTGGCAATCCCCCGCCTATTACTTTTCCAAAGGTGACAATATCGGATTTGACATTAAGTAATTCCTGAACACCGCCTCTAGCCATTCTGAAACCAGTCATAACCTCGTCAAAAATCAATACGATATTATGCTCATTGCAAATTTGTCTTAACGCTTCTAAAAAACCTTCTTTTGGTGGAATACAACCCATATTTCCTGCAACAGGCTCAATTATAATTGCTGCTATTTCGCCCAAATTAGCATTCACAAGAGCATTCACACTTTCTATATCATTATACTTCGCTAACAAAGTATCTTTAGCCGTTCCTTGAGTAACTCCGGGACTATTTGGAGAACCAAAAGTAACTGCACCACTTCCTGCTTGAATTAAAAAGGAATCGGAATGACCATGATAGCAACCCGCAAATTTTATTATTTTATCTTTTTTAGTAAATCCACGAGCCAATCGAATGGCGCTCATGCAAGCTTCTGTACCAGAATTCACAAAACGGATTTTATCAATTCCAGGCACCATTTTTATTGCTAAAGTTGCGATTTGTGTTTCTATTTCTGTTGGCATACCAAATGAAGTTCCTAGTTTGGCTTTTTCAATTACCGCATCAATAACAGGTGGATAGGCATGACCTAAAACCATCGGGCCCCAAGAATTGATGTAATCTATGTACCGGTTTCCATCTTCATCAAAAACATAAGCGCCTTTTGCACTTTTTGCAAAAATCGGTGTTCCTCCAACGGCTTTAAACGCACGAACTGGTGAATTTACGCCTCCTGGAATTACTTTTTCAGCGTCTGCAAATAGTTCGCTACTTCTTTTATATAACATTTTTATAAGAATTTATTCTATAATTAATACCTGGCCAACAGAAATTGTATTGTCGGAAATATTATTTTTTGACTTCAAATCATCAATAGAAATATTGAATTTCTTGGAAATAGAATACATCGTATCTCCTTTAATAACTTCATATTCCTTTTTCTTATTCACAGGTGGAGAAGAAGTTGGAACATATTCTTTTTCTAAAACCTCAGCATCGTATTGATCTAAATGATACCTTTCAATTATGGCAATTAACTTTTCAGGGTATTTTGGGTCTGTAGCATAACCTGCTGCTTTTAAACCTTTTGCCCACCCTTTATAATCGTCTTTTTCTAATTTAAATAACGGTTCATACCATTTTCTACTTTTTAAAAATAGCGCATGATCATTATAAGATTCACTCGCTTGATTGTATTTTCTAAAACACTCTTGCGCAGCATCATCGTCATGTTTTACTGAAGGACCATTCCAATCTTTATGACATTTAATTCCGAAATGATTATTTGCAATAGCGCTTAAAGGTCCTGTTCCAGCCCCCGATTCCAAAATTCCCTGCCCAAGGCAAATACTAGATGGAATTCCATATTGGACCATATTATTTTTAGCAATTTCTTTATACAAGTTTATGTAGGCCAATACCATTTCTGTGGTTACTTTAACTCTAGTTGTAGCCTCTAATATTTCAGTTTTAGGTTCGGTTTTTTTAATAGTATCTGTTAAATTAACTACAGGATTGTTGCTATCAATTGGTTTAACCATTTCCACTTTTGTTGGTGGTTTATAATTTTTTGGTCTTGTAGTTTGAATTACTGATTTTCTAGAACTACAGCTGACCGCAAATATAACGATTACTAGTAAGGCGATTTTTCTGATCATTGTGCTATTATTTGTTGTAAATTTTTCTTTTTTAAATACCTATTCATTCCTTTTATTCCTTGAAGTCCGCCAGTGTGAATCGCTAGTATTTTAGACCCATTTGGAAAATATCCTTTTTCAATTAAATCAATTATTCCAAACATCATTTTACCTGTATATATTGGGTCTAAGGGAATTTTAGTTCGCGCATAAAAATCATTTATAAAACGAACTAATTCTTGATTTATTTTTCCATAACCCCCAAAATGATAGTCAATTACTAACTCCCAATTGGACTTTACCGCAAATTTACGAATATCCTCCGACAAAAAATCACCTTTTAGCGAGGGAAATCCAATTATTTTTTGATGTAAATGAGAGGTATTAATTAAACCAGAAATCGTACCTCCAGTTCCAATTGAACAACAAACGTGTGAAAATTGAGAATCGTCCTCGGTAATTATTTCTTCACAACCTTTAACCGCCAATGAATTAAATCCTCCCTCGGGAATTAAATAAAAATCGCCATATCTTATTTTTAATTGTTCAATAAATAAATCACTGGTTTTCTTTTTATATTCTTCGCGAGTTACAAATAGGAATTTCATACCGCAATCTTGAGCAAATTGCAACGTCGGATTTTCAGAAATTTGAGATTCCAATTCCTCTCCCCGAATAATTCCTATGGTTTCAAAGTTATTTTCTTTTCCAGCATAAGCAACAGCTGCAATATGATTTGAAAATGCACCGCCAAAAGTGATCAATTTGGTTTTCTTTTCTTCTTTTGCTTTAAGCAAATTGTATTTTAATTTCCTAAATTTATTGCCAGAAATAAAGGGATGGATCAAATCTTCCCGTTTTATATGCAACGTGATTTTATTTGGAAATTGAAATGCTATTTGCTGGTTTAAAACCAAAGATTCGGTAATTTAAAATTAGATTCTGCAAATATAAGGCTTATAATAAAATTAAATTCTAATAATATCTCAACAAAAGAATACATTCATCATAAAGTTTATAAATTTGTAATATGAAGGAAATGAATAATGAGAAAAAATTAATTGAAGGGGTTGATTATTATATTACTCCTGAAGGTTATAAATGTTTTACAGAAAAACACCATTTAAACCGCGGCTATTGCTGCAAAAGTGGTTGTAAACATTGTCCGTATGGATTTGATAAAAAAACAAACGAAATCAGAAAATAAATTCGATAAATGACTTTTCAAGATCAAATAAAAGAAGGGATATAACTGTTTTACCCAAACCTAAAAAGTTTGAAACAGCCATTAATCATGCCCCAAAAAGAAAAGAAATTTTATCAACCGATGAAAAAAAATTAGCGCTCAGAAATGCACTGCGTTATTTTGAACCAAAAGATCATGCTGTTTTAGTCAAAGAATTTTTAGAAGAATTAGAACAATACGGAAGGATTTATATGTACCGTTTGCGTCCCGACTATAAAATATTTACGCAGCCAATTTCAGAATATCCCTGAAAAAGCAAGAAGCAAAAGCAATCATGTTGAAGGAAGTAGTGATTCACTTAAATAACTTGAAGACTAAAAGACCTGAAGTGAGTCATTTAATTGCTAACGGACTAGAACTTTTTATCTAAAATTATTTTTGAAATTTTTTTAACGCTTCTTTTGTAAAATTAGACAAAACCAATTTTCCACTTATTTCCGCTCGCTCTTTTAGAAGTTCGTCCCAGTTTTCAGTATCTTTCCAAAGTGCTTTTTTCAGCTCTATTAAAGCACTTGGATTATAATTGGCTAAATTTTGAGCCATTGATTGAACCGCAGATTCAAGTTCATCATTATCGGTATAAACTCCATTATAAAGTCCTTTAGAATGAGCCCAATCGGCGCTGTAAAAATTATTTGCATCCAATGTTAATTGAGATAATGCGGATACTCCAATTTTTCTTTCAATGGCAGGAGCTACCACAAAAGGCCCAATTCCAATAGTTAATTCGCTTAATTTAATGGAGGCAAATTGGGTTACCAAACAATAATCGGTTGCTGCAGCAATACCCACTCCGCCTCCCACAGCTTTACCATGAATAGATCCAATAATGATTTTTGGACATTTTCTCATTGCATTAATAACATTGGCAAAACCTAAAAAAAACAACTTTCCCGTTTCTTCATTCTCAATGGAAATTAGTTCCTGAAAACTTGCTCCAGCACAAAAAGTAGTTCCGCCATCACTTTTAAGAATTATTACTTTAACGGCATCATTATTTCCTAATTTATTGATGTTATCAACTAGTTCACACAACAAATTGGATGGAAGCGAATTGTGTTCCGGATGAAAAAAGGAAATAGTAGCAATTCCGTTTTCAATATCATTATTTATGTAAGGTGATGCCATTTTGATTGTTTTAAAACAATAATATTTATGATACCAAATGTAGAATTTATTTCAAAGTAAAGTAAACTTTAACACAAAAATATTTAGAAATTCATAAAAGGGAATTTCGATTTTAGTTTATTGATTTTAGTATCCAATTGCATTTGGAATTTTTTAAAACTTTCCGAAGAAGGATTGAAGGAACGATGCGATAAATCGCGTTGGATTGCTTCTACTTCATTCATCGTATTAATTACAGCATCAGAAACTGAACTTTCCACAAAACGTTCCCAAATATAATCAATAGCCACTTGATTTGGGTGCAATAAATCTTCTCCATAAAATCGATAATCACGAAGTTCATCCATCATGATTTCATACGAGGGAAAATACCTTTTTGTCGAATATCGAATGTCAAAAGTCGAATGTAAAGCAGCAATTAGATTGGCTTTACTTCTTTGATTTTCCTGAAAGCCGTCTTTTAGGTGCCGAACTGGTGAAATAGTGAAAATTAGATTGCAATTTGGATTTATTTTTTCAATTAAATTGATTGTATTTTGAATTGATTTATCCATATCAGAAACAGAAAGTAATTCTTTGACAAAATTATTTTGTGGTACTTTATGGCAATTGGCAACAACCTTATTGGTCTCTTTATTTCTATAAACCCAAGAAGTTCCATAGGTAATTATTATATGGGAAGCCTCTTTAATTTTCTTATTTGTGGTCACCAATAAATCATTAATTTCATTCAATAAATCCACTTTATCGGGATTACTTAAATCGGAATGCAAATCAAAATTACGCCATCTTTCATTATTGAAAAACAACTCCTTTTCTTGAAATAATTCGAGATTTATCGCCCTAGAAATTATATTTTCAATTGCTATTGGATGAAATAAAATTCCAAATGGATTACATGAATTTTGGAACTTATAATATTCGAATTTACTCGCCATATTTTCCGCAAAGCAAGATCCAAAAGAAACTATCTTACTTTGATAATCAATTGGAAATTTTGATTTAGAAATTGGAACTACTGTTGTAAAATTCATAATTAATAGTCTAAAAATAGATTGCAATATTACAAATTTTGCTGCTTTAATTTGTCGATTTTTTGAATAAATCAAGCATTTATTAAATTAATCTTAATTTTTTAAAATAATTATTTTCGTTTCTATTTTTATCTATATTTGTGTAACAATTAACTTAAAAAAATATAAAAATGAAGTATTTATTATCTACAATTATGGCAATTGGATTTGCTTTTACAGGAGTTCAAGCTCAGGAAGCTAATAAAGCACCACAAGAAAAAATGCAATCTAAAGAAGAAAAAGCGGCTGCAAAAGCTAAAAAAGAAGCTGATTTAATGGAAGCTTTTAAAACTGCAGGTGTGACAGAGGAGGAACAACTAAAAGTTAGAGCAATAATGGAAGAAAGTTCTGCTTTTGGAAAAACTTTAAAAGCTGATACTTCACTTTCAGATGAGGATAGAAAAGCTAAGAATAAAGAATATTATAACGTTTCAAATGGCAAACTAAAAGAATTATTAGGAGCTGATAAATACAAAGCTTTCAAAGACGTTCAAAAAGCCCAAAAAGAAGCTGCAAAAGGAAACTAATTCGCTGTTGACTAGTCCTAAATAATCGATACAGATTATTAGACAAAAATAGATAAATTAAACAGCATCAAAAACGTTTTTGATGCTGTTTTTAGTTTTATAGGTTTTCATTATTAGTTTGTTTTGCTGATGCATTTGATTTGGTGTTAGCATATGGTTAGATAAATGAGGTCTTTTTTCATTATATATATCCACAGTTTCTTTTATTATTTGTTTCATAATAGGCAAGTCTTTATTGTATTTATCAAT
>CANKLD010000010.1 GCA_947483095.1 Bacteroidota bacterium | reverse complement strand
CATTACTAATGTCCAATCTCTTTTTGAAAATCGAAAGAGTGTTTGCACACAATAAGCGGCAATTAATGCTACTAATACAACTATAATTTGGGCCACTTCAATCCCTGTAGCAAATTCTAAAAGCGGCAGTAATTTTGATTCTGATTTTACTCCAATTATTGATTTAAAATAAGTTGCATATCCCAAACCGTGTATAATTCCAAAAAACAAAGCTATTAAACCAATAGCATTTATACTTTCATTTTTAGCTGATTTTCCAGCGGTAAAAAGGTGAAATAATGCCGTTATTAAAATGGTAATTGGTATTAAAAATTCTATCAAATTAACTTTCACAACAATAATTCCATATACCGAAAGCAGTAATGCTATGGTGTGACCAACTGTAAAAAGGGAGATTAAAAGTAACACTTTTTTCCAATCTTTAAACACATAAGGAACGCTTAATGCAATTAAAAACAATACATGATCGTAGAAAAATAGATTCAAAACATGACGCATTCCAACTTCGAAGTAAACCCAAAAATCCGACATAGGCTATTTGTTAGCGATTTAATGAATGTCAAACTTACGAATTATTTTGAAAATAAAAGGGGTGGATTTTAGTTTAGACTAACAAAAAAAGAGGATAAAATTTCAATATTTAGTACTTGCTTAATTTTGCAAGGCGCATAAATTCTTCGGCTTTATCCACCATATTGCTACTTCCGCAGAAAAAAGGGGCTCTTTCATGCAGTTCATTTGGCTGAATTTCCATGATTCTAGTATATCCGTCTGACGCTTTCCCACCAGCTTGTTCGGCAATAAAAGCCATAGGATTGCATTCGTACAACAACCGTAATTTTCCATTTGGAGATTTCGAACTCGTTGGATAAATGTAAATTCCGCCCTTAATCATATTTCTATGAAAATCGGAAACCAAACTTCCTATATATCTTGAAGTGTAAGGCCTGTCGCCTTCTTCGGTTTGGCAATATTTAATGTAATCTTTTACTCCTTGCGGAAAATGGATGTAATTTCCTTCATTGATAGAATAGATATTTCCGTCTTCGGCAAATTTCATATTGGGATGTGAAAGATAGAAAGTTCCAATTGCGGGGTTCAGGGTAAATCCGTTCACGCCATCACCAGTAGTATAAACTAGCATGGTTGAAGTTCCGTAAATTACATAACCGGCTGCAACCTGATTGATTCCTGGTTGAAGAAAATCCTCAATTGTAACGGGGGTTCCTACGGGTGAAACTCTACGATATACTGAAAAAATGGTTCCTAATGAAACATTAACATCAATATTGGACGACCCATCCAGCGGATCCATAAGCACTACATATTTGTTGTTGTGGCAATTATCATTTCCGGCAACAGTAATAAATTCGTCGTTTTCTTCGGAAGCAATTCCGCAAACAATCTCCCGATTAATTAGGGTTTGAATGAAAATATCGTTGGCATAAACATCCAGTTTTTGTTGGTCTTCCCCTTGAATATTTTGTTCTCCAGCAGCTCCAATAATATCTACTAATCCCGCTTTATTTACTTTATAGTTGACCACTTTGGCGGCTAATCGAATAGAATTGATAATTCTTGACAATTCTCCAGATGAATATTGAAACGAATTTTGGTTTTCGATAATAAATTCTCCCAGTGTTCTATTGCGGTGTTCCATTACTATAACGTTGTAGTTAATTTTCCACAAATATCGTTATTTTTGTGATAATGCGCCGAATTTTATTGGATAGTTTGTCAGATTTGTATATTTGCTGAATAATTAGCAATTTAAATTTTAAATCTGTTTTTTTACAAGTTTCAGATTAAGAATTCTGTACCAATAAGAGCATTTAATGAACATAAGAAAAGGAAAAATTGACGACATGAAAGCGATTTTAAGTCTGATAAAGGAACTTGCTACTTTTGAGAAAGAACCCAACGCTGTCGGGGTAACTGTTGCCGATTTAGAGCGAGATGGATTTGGCGAAAGCCCATTATTTCATACTTTTATAGCCGAAGATAATGAAGGAATTGTGGGAATGGCTTTATATTATTATCGGTATTCAACCTGGAAAGGCAAAACAATTCACCTTGAAGACTTAATCGTTAAGGAAGATAAAAGAGGATTGGGATTGGGTTTAAAATTGTATTCCGAAGTGATTGCTCAAGGCAAATGTGATGGCGTTCGAAGAATTGAGTGGAATGTATTGGATTGGAATACGCCAGCTATTAAATTTTATGAAAAATCTGGAGCTCGGGTATATAAAGATTGGCTTGTAGCTCAAATGGACGAAAAAGGAATTGACACTTTTTTAGAGAAAAACAAAATATAATTATCTTAAGAAATGAGAATATTTAAATTTGGAGGCGCATCGATTAAAGATGGTGTAGGAATAAGAAACGTTCACAACGTATTGCAAACCGTTGGTTTTGAAGACGTTCTATTAGTGATTTCTGCCATGGGAAAAACTACTAATGCACTTGAAGTCGTTATAAAAAACTATTTTGATAAATCTCCTGAGTTACAATCTTCGATTCAAGAAGTAAAAAAATACCACAATCAAATCCTTTTAGATTTATTTGAAGACGATAAAAATGCTGTTTTTAAAGATGTAAATTCGTTTTTTGCTGAATTAGACCATTTTGTAAGTCAGAATAAATCCCCCAATTATAATTTTGTTTATGACCAAATTGTGAGTTTTGGTGAATTAATTTCTACAACAATAATAAGCCATTATATGGGTTTTTCGGGTATAAAAACCCAGTGGATTGATGTTAGAACTTTAATTAAAACCGATGCCAATTACCGAGACGCTAACGTGAATTGGGACGCCACTCAAAAATTGATTTCAAAAAACGTTAAGAAAAAAATTCTAAATGTAACACAAGGTTTCCTGGGTTCTGATGAGAATAATTTCACCACCACTTTAGGTCGCGAAGGTTCGGATTACACGGCGGCTATTTTTGCCTATTGCTTAAATGCTGAAAGTGTTACGATTTGGAAAGACGTTCCTGGGGTGATGAATGCCGATCCTCGTTATTTTGAAAATGCGAAGTTATTAAATCAAATTTCTTATCGTGAAGCAATCGAATTGGCATTTTATGGCGCAACAGTAATTCACCCAAAAACGTTACAACCTCTACAAAAGAAGGAAATCCCATTATTTGTAAAATCATTTATAAACCCAACATTGCCAGGAACAAGCGTGACTAAAGGCGCCGATTTAGATCCTCATTTGCCTTGTTTTATTTTAAAGAAAAACCAATTGTTACTTTCTCTTTCTTCAATAGATTTTTCATTTATTATGGAGGAAAACATCAGTGAAATATTTTCACTTTTACACGATTATAAAATGAAAGTGAGTTTGATTCAAAATTCTGCGATTAGTTTTTCTGTTTGTATTGATGATAAATTCGGGAATTTTAATTCTCTGAAATCGATACTGTCTAAGAAATTTAAAATATCCTATAACGAGAATGTTTCTCTATTTACCATTCGTCATTTTGATGAAAAAGCAGCTCAAATTGTTGAAAAAAACAAGGTGGTTTTATTGAAACAAGTGAGTCGCGAAACCATGCAAATTATCACAAAAGAGGAAAATTAAAATAGCAATTGAGCTATTGAAAATTCAAATTTTGGCTTTTTCAAACAAAACACACTACTTTTGATGTCTGTGCGTTATACTTGTTATGTTGAGAAAGCTATTTTGTTTGCTATTATTGATTTCATTCTCGGGGCTCAAGGCTCAAGAATTTTCTACGCATTATAAAATCAAAAAAATAGTAGCTTCAAAAGATGGGGTTCAGCTGGATAGCCTTAGTTTGAATTCTAGTTTTTTTAAATTAGAAAATTCCAAAGGAAAACGCATTGATTCCTCCTATTATAAGGTTAATTTTCAAAAAAGCCTACTTACATTTAACCCTGGTTTTTCCAATTATAATGACACTTTAACGGTGCGATTTTTAAAATTTCCTGAGTTCTTAACTAAAGAATATAGCATCTACGATAGAAGTCGAGTGGTTAGTAACGATGCTGCTTTAGGAGATTTATACCAAGTTAATTTTGCTGCTGCGAAAAAATATGTCCCTTTTGACGGATTAACAACTTCTGGGAGTTTAACTCGAGGAATTACTATTGGTAACAATCAGAATTCGGTTTTAAATTCCGCTTTAGATCTTCAAATTTCAGGAAAAATATCTGATAAAGTAACTTTGAGGGCTTCTATTCAAGACAATAATATCCCGTTGCAAGAAGGAGGATATTCTCAGAGACTAGACGAATTTGATCAACTATTTATCGAATTAAGTTCGGACAAATGGAGTATAAGAGCAGGCGATTTGTTTTTAGAAAATAGAAGTTCGAAGTTTTTAAATTTCAATAAAAAGGTTCAAGGTTTGTCATCCCGATTTGAATTTGGCAACACCAATTCGAAAACCACTGTCTTCGCGTCGGCAGCTTTGGTAAGGGGAAAATATTCGAAAAGCACCTTTATAGGACAAGAAGGAAATCAAGGGCCGTATAAATTACGAGGGGCAAATGGCGAATTATACGTCTTGGTTATATCCGGTTCTGAGCGCGTTTATGTGAATGGAATTCTACTAACGCGAGGAGAAAATAACGATTATATTATCGATTATAATGCGGGGGAAATAAAGTTTACTTCCATTTTCCCTATCACATCGGAAATGCGAATTTCGATAGAATACCAATATTCAGAAAGAAATTATACGCGTTTTATTACTTATGCTGGGGCCACACAAGAGCACGAAAAATGGAGTATTGGAGGGTATTTATATTCTGAAAATGACATGAAAAACCAGGCTTTGCAACAAAATTTATCAGTAGGTCAAGTTCAAACATTGGTTAATGCTGGTGATAATCCAGATTTAATGTCAACATCTTCAGCCTATTTAGATACTTATTCGGAAAATAAAATACTCTATAAAAAAAATATTATAAATGGGATTTCTGTTTTTGTATATTCTAATGTCCCTACAGATGAATTGTACAATGTAAAATTTTCACTTGTTGGTACTAATTTAGGAAATTATATTTTATCAAGTGCTGCGGCAGTCGGAAAAATATACAGCTATGTAGCGCCAATAAACGGTATCCCCCAAGGAAATTACGAGCCAATAGTTCGATTAATTGCGCCAACAGAAATACAAATTGCAACCGTTTTAGGAAAGTTTAATCCTTCCGAAAAAACCAGTTTGGATTTTGAAATTGGCGTTAGCAATAACGATAATAACCTGTTTTCTTCCATCGATGATAATGATAATCGAGGTATTGCGTGGAAAATTAATTTACGGCAACAGCTATTTTCCAAAAAATGGAAAATAGATTATTTCGCTAATTATCAATTGATTCAGAAACAATTTAAAACTATTGAGCGATTGTTCACAATTGAATTTGATAGAGATTGGAATTTAAATAATCCCATTGGAACACAAAGCTATCTAGTTTCAGGATTGCATTTTAACCTTCCCGAAAAAGGAGATATTACGTATCAATTTGAAAATTTGGGATTCAAAGACAGCTTTTCTGGAACTCGTCAAGTGCTGAACGGTAATCTAACCTTGAAGAAATGGAATATTCAAAATAATGGTAGTTTTTTGAAAAGTGAAAGTAATTATTCGTCGACTGTTTTTATTCGAAATCAAACGCAGATAAAATATCATTATAAGAAAAATTGGGCTGGAACAACATCGCGTTTAGAAGACAATCAGGAAAAATTGAAGTCAACCAACTTATTATCAACTTTAAGTCAGAAATTTACTGAATTTGGAGGGTTTATTGGTCGTGGCGATAGTACAAAAGTTTTTGTAGAGTTGGGCTATTTAAATAGGTCGAATGATAGTATCCAAAGTGGCATTATTAAACGAGTAAATAATTCCCAGTCGTATTATTTAAAATCCAAATTAATAAAAACAGACGCTCGTGATTTATCAGTATTTGTAAATTACAGAAATTTAAAATTTACCGATTTAACCAGGCCTTCTGAGCCTTCATTAAACTCGAGAGTGCTATATAATGATCGCTTTTTTAATCAATTAATTCAACTTACAACGGCTTATGAAACTAATTCGGGGTCTATTGCTCAACAAGAATTTACCTACCTTGAGGTTGAGCCGGGACGCGGGATTTACTCTTGGAGTGATTATAACAACAATGGGATTCAAGACTTAGAGGAGTTTCAAGTAGCCGCTTTTATAGACCAAGCAAAATACATTAGGATCTTTTTACCGAACCAAGTTTACCTTAAAACACATCAGAATAAATTCTCTCAATCGGTAACAATTAATATGAGTCAATGGCAAAATGAAAAAGGATTTAAACGATTTTTATCTTATTTCTACAATCAAACTGCTTTTCTTGGAGAACGAAAAATAAAACGTCTAGGTGATGATTTCGATTTTAATCCATTTAGCTCAAACGACACCAATTTATTAGGTTTGAATTCAAGCTTTAGAAACAGTTTGTTTTTTAATCGAGGCAAACAAAAGCATTCTATGGCCTATACTTTTCTGATGGGGAGAATAAAAAACTTACTTTCTTTGGGGTCTCAAGAAAATTCAAATCAATCGCATCAATTACAATACACCCATTTATATGAAAAAAATTGGCTTTTGAATTTTGGTTCGAAAACTATTAATTCGGAGATGTTGTCAGAGAATTATTCTGCCAGAAACTATCTGTTAAAAGGGTATCAGCTGGCCCCTAAAATTTCCTATTTATTCTCTAAAAATGCGAGTTGGGATCTATTTTACGAATATCAAAGTAAAAAAAACAATTTAGGCTCCTTAGAAACATTAGCGCAAAGCCGATTTGGGACTTCTTTCACCTATTCTTCAGAGAAAAAACTAACTATGAATGGCGAATTTTCTATTTATGAAAACCGCTTTGTGGGAAGTGGTTTAACCCCTGTAGCCTATGAAATGTTGGAGGGATTACAACCGGGTTCTAATAGTACTTGGCGCTTACTAATTCAAAAAAACCTCACCGATTATTTAGATATTAATTTAAATTACCAAGGCAGAAAAAGTGAAAATAGTAATGCCATCCACACAGGAAACGTTCAGCTTAGAGCTTATTTCTAGCAATTAAGCTTACCTCTTAAGGGAAAAATGGGATTTAAAAACTTTAAGATCTGTGGTTAATGGTTCAATATATTCAATAGTAAACCAGTAATCTGATGAAGGAACTGGAGACCCTAAGTAAGTCCCATCCCAACCCAAACTCTTAGAGCTTATCTGTTTCAGGAATTTTCCATAACGGTCATAAATGTAAATATTGGACGTTGGCTGATTTTCCAATCCAATTACATTCCAATAATCATTAAACCCATCGCTATTAGGGGTGAAATAAGTTGGATAACCAATTATAAATACATTAGTACTCAAATTTGTACAGCCATTAGTATCGGTAACGGTTACTAAATGGTTTCCAGGATTCACATTGGTAAAAACGTTCGAAAATTGTAAAGCTCCATAATCTAAGGAATATTGATAATTTGGATTTGGATCTAATGCAGTTACTGTAATAGAAGCATTTTGATCAAAAGCAAACGATCCAACGGCAGAAATACTTGTTGCAGGAAGTGTTGAGGTAACTGTTGCAAAAACACTCGAGGAAACGCATCCAGTTGCAATATTTGTTGCTATTACAGAATAATTTCCAGCTGCTGTAGCCACAAAAGTATTTCCGTTTGATAAATTTTGTAAAACGCCATTTAAAAACCATTGAAAGGTATAATCGGTATTATTTAGTCCGCTATTTAATGTGTAAGTTGTAAAGGACATGCCTAAAGCATCCACGCATATATTTCCCCCAGTTAATGAAGGTCTCGGCAATGGATTTACTATTGCAGTTACCGAAATTGGGGTTCCTACACAGCCATTTAATTCTGAAGTAATGGTATAAATTACATTACCAACAGCGTTTCCTGTAGTTTCCAATACTTGCACAATTGAAGTTCCTGAATCACCTAATGCTCCTATTACTCCATTTTGAACTACTGTCCAGGTTAATACTGTGCCTGTAAGACTTGGTGATAATACAATTGAAGTGACGTCGCCAGAACAAAGAGGGGCTTGAGTAGGAACTGTTGCAAAATTAGGGATTGGTTTTACATTAACTGAAACTTGAGCTGGAATTCCAATACATCCATTTGAGGTTGGTGTAACTTCATAGGTGGCGGTTCCAACAGATGGTAAAATTACCGATAGTAGTTGCGCGATTACCGTTCCAGAACTAGGGGAAGTCCCAGTTAAATTAGTTTGATTTACTGTCCAATTAAACGTAGTGTTTATTACTGGGCTTGAAAAAGATATCGCAGTTGTTTGTCCTGAACAAAGGGTTTGACCCGCCGCAGGATTGATTATAGCTACAGGAATTGGATTTACAATAATAGAAACAGTAGTGGTAATTCCTCTACAACCATTTACTAAAGGTGTAATTGCATAAACTGCTTCGCCTGAAGAATTGGTGATGGTGCTTAATGTTTGAGCAATTACATTTCCCGTTCCTATTGAACCTCCTGTAACATTATTTTGAATTAAATTCCAACTAAAATTTGTATTGGGCATTGACCCAACTAAGTTAATAGCTGTTGCGCTTCCTGAACAAATGGAGTTGGAAGCCGCAGTTGCAGTAAATGTTGGTTTAGGAGTTACCAATACGGTTACAATTATTGGTGCCCCCGAACATCCATTATTTGTTGGGGTAATTGTATATTGAACATTCCCAACTAAGGTGCCTGTGGCGGTTAAAACTTGTGAAATTATATTTCCTGTCCCTGCAGCATCTCCTGAAACATCAGTTGCAGTTGAAGTCCAGCTGAAAGTAGTCCCTAAAATTGCACTTGATAATGAAATTCCCGTGGACTGTAGTGAACAAATTGTTTCACTGTTTGGAGTAGCTATTGCAGTTGGAATCTGGGTAATTACCACTTGCATTGTAGCCGTTGTAGCACATTCTCCGGTATTTGGAGTAAAAGTATAGGTTGTAGTAACATTAGGATTAAATGCTGGTGACCAAGTCCCGTTAACGCCATTTGCGGAAACCAAGGGAAGCGCAATAGTAGTGCCAACACATACTGGTGTAATAGTAATAAATGTAGGTGTAACAATATTTGGAATTGGATTTATATCTACTCTTACAGGAAGAGAGGTGCAATTTGCAGCATTGGTAACGGTGTAGTTATAGGTCCCTGTTGCTAAATTAGATAGTGTTGTTGAAGAAGTGTTCCCTGTTATTCCTCCTGGATTTATAGTCCAGTTTCCGGCTGGTAATCCATTTAAAACAACACTCCCTGATGTGGAACAGGTTGGGTGAGTGATTGAACCAATCGTGGGTGCGGGATTTGGATTAACAGTAATTGTTACTGATTTTTGATATAAGCAAGACGGTGTTTCTCTTAAATAAAGATCATCAATAGCAAAATCATTATTTCCGAAGGCTTCTCTATCAATAATACTAATTATAGCAGTTGTATTGGTTCCTGAATTCCAAACATAAGAATGCTCGTCCCAAACACATGGACTTGAAGGAGCCGTTGCTACAGGTCCAATTGGAACATTATTAATTAAAACCTCTAATTTTGCCGGCCCTCCATTTACTACTGAAGTTAAGAAATAACTGAATGTATAATTTTTTCCCGGAATTACAGTAATTGGCGCTGGTGAATACCATACTCTAGCTGTACCAGTTGTAGAACCGTCGGCAACTAACATATTTCCTCCTGATGAAGTGTGGTCAGTACATGGTGAAAATGGAGTAAACCAGTTTCTTGGATTGGTTACCACTCCATAAGCGCCCTGAACTCCTGTTGCAGGTACTGTTCCGGGTAAATAATTTACATAATCAGTAACAAACCCGAAATCTCCCATAGAAAAATCTCCGTTAATGACTAGATTTGTTGAATTGGCGGCAACTCCAGAAGTAACCGTATAAGTAGTAGTGGTAGTAGGGCTCACTGTTGGATTAGTGCTTGTATTATTAGCTGCGGTTAAACTAGGGTCCACAGGGTTAGCAGTCCATAAATAGGGGTCTGGGCTTCCGCTAACAGATAAATTGGTTGAGGCGCCTTCGCAAATTGTAGTTGGTGCATTTATAGTAATATCATTTGGAGGTGTCAATACTATGATAATGGGCGGAACAATTGCTCCGGCAGCATCTTGTACTGAAAGGGTATACGTTCCAGAAGTTAAATTACTGAAAACCCCTGAAGAATTGGAAATGGTAAAAGTCGTTGTTGCCAATGAAAAAGTATAAGGTAGCGCCCCCCCTGCTCCAACTCCTGTTACTGATCCATCTGATGAGGAAGGGCAAGTTGGGTTAATTGAGGTTTGAGATAAAGTTAATGGAAGTGCTCCTGGGGTAATAGCAAAATCGTCTAATGCAAAGTCATTTCCTAGTACGCTCAAATTATTATTTCTTAATTCAATTAATGCGTTATTTGCCGTGGCTGTAAAAGTATAGCTCACACGAGTCCAGCCTTGGCTTGGAAGTGGCGCATAACTATTGGTATTTGCAGGATTAATATTGGAAGCATTCACAAAAAACACATTAATATTTGCTTGTGTTGCATTATTGGTTACATCGTTGGAAACCGACTTTATCCAATAACTAAAAGTATATACACTTCCGGCGGTAAACCCTGTCAATGCACCACCAGTTGAAGTTGATGACCACAACCTTGAATTTGGAACAGTATTCCCATCCACAACTAGCATCCTTCCTGATCCTGTGGTGTGATCTCCACCAGAAATAAAGTTACTATTTAATAATTGAGGATTGGTTGTAATTGCATAATTTCCTTGAAAACTTGAGCCCGTTGGAGGATTAATTTGGGTGTAACCAATTCCGTTAATAAGAAACCCAACCCCATTTCCTCCTGATTCAAAATTACCGTTTATCAGTGTTTGTGCTGAAATAGTAGTGAAAAAGGATATTAAAATTGAAAAAAGTAAGAGCTTAATATTTTTTTTCATTTTATTGGATTGCATTCTGGTTGTTTTATATTATTTCACTAGTAAGAATTCTGAACGTCTATTCTGTTCGTGGTCCTTTTCAGTACAATTTTCTTTGCAATCTACTTTTAGTTCTGTTTCGCCATATCCTTTTCCGGATATTCTATTTGCAGCAATTCCATTAGAAATTACATACTGTATAGTTGCTTTGGCACGTTTATCAGACAAAAGCAAATTAAATTCATCACTCCCTCTATTATCGGTGTGTGATTTTACAAATATAATTAACTTTTCGTTATTTTTCATTATTTGAACCAATTTGTCCAACTCAAACGCACCCTGTTGCGTAATGTTACTATTATTGTATTCGAAGAAAATTGGTTTTAATAAAACTTCTTTTTCTGAAATAATCGCTGAAATTGGGTTTAGAGAAGCACTAATTTTTATGCTCCCACCCTTTTTATTACTTGCAGTTACCTCAAATGAATTACTTTCAAAACCCTCTTTTGTAGCTTGAATAGTATGCCTTTTTTCGCACTCTACGGCATAGGAAACTTCTCCTTTGCTATTGGATTTTTCAGTTGAAATTATGTTGTTTTTATCATCTAAAATAGACACATTGGCTTCCGCTAAAATAGCTCCTGTATTAGCGTTTGTTACTATGGTGTTAACTTCATAATTACAAGCCGGTTTTAGTTGAAAAATATCGTCATTCCCATTTCTATTACTCGCTAAAAAGCCAATTTTTTTGTTTTCGTTGAATGAGAATGCAAAATCGTCTTTTTCGCTATTTACTGGTTTTCCTAGATTTTTAACTTCTGAAATGGCATTTAAATCAATTTTATAAATGTCCATAGCGCCTAGCCCCAAATGGGCATCAGAGGAAAAATAAAGAACGTTGTCAGAGGTGATAAATGGAAAACTCTCATTTCCTTCTGTATTTATTTTTTTGCCTAAATTTTCAGGGGGTCCATAACTTCCGTTTTCAGAAATTGTTACTTTCCAAATATCAACTCCGCCAATACTCCCGGGCCTATTTGATGAAAAATAAAGCGTTTTACCATCTTTGCTAATGCTAGGATTACCCGTTGAATAATCTTTACTATTGAATGGCAATGAGGTAATTTGGTCCCATTTACCATTAACGAGTTTTGCACTAAAAATATTGTTTTTTCCCAATTTTAACTTGTTGGATTTGTCTTTTTCAAAAGAGTTTTCCCTAAAACTATCGCTTGTAAAATACAATGTGTTTCCATCCTGGCTTATTGATATTGAGCCATCGTGGTATTTTGAGTTTAACTCTTTTAGAAGGAGAATGTTGCTGATTGTTCCGTCTTCATTTAAATTGGCTTTGTAGATATCTAGAAAGGGTTCTTTTGTCCAACTGTAAATTTTACTGTTAGAATTTCTAGCGCTTGTGAAATAAATCGAATTGCCTTGTAAAACAGCACCAAAATCAGATTTGTCTGAATTAATTTCAATTGATTTTATATCAAAGAAGTTTTTTTGGACTAACAATGCTGGGACATAATCAGGATTTTCGTTGAATATTTTGGTTCTAGAGTCATCCGGTTGCATGGTTGCAAATTTTTGCATTTGCTTATTTGATTCCGCATAATTTCCATTTGCTTTAAGCATTTGAGCATATCGATAGTACAGTTCAGAATCTTGTTTTTTTGTTATTGCTTTAGCATACCATTTAGCTGCTTCTTTCGTATTGTAGATGTTATAATAACAATCTGCTAATTGACGATAAACATATCCGTCAGCATTTTGGGTGGCTATTAATTTAAGATAGGATTCTGCAGCTGAAATAAATTCGAACTTTTTAAAAAGCTTATCAGCAACTTGGGTGTCTTTGTTTTGAGCAGAAAGTAGCGAACTCGCCAATACAAAACTCAATATTATATATGTTTTTTTCATTATTTAGGAAGCTTTAGTTTAGAAAAATCTAGGAGACTGTGATACTTTATTTGGAAAATTCAAATCAAATAATAAAATAATTTCATGAGATGAGGGTGTAGTAACTTTCAAATTTGAAACAATATGATCATAGGCATATCCAATTCTTAATGAAGGGGTAATAGTGTAATTTACCATCACTCCAAAGGAGTCTTGTAGCCTATAAGTAGCGCCCATCTCAAATTTTTCTATATATAGAAAGTTGGCAGATATGTCTAAAGATGTTGGGGTGTTGTAAGCCGATTTTACCATTGCAAAAGGCTTGAATTTTAAATTTGGATTCAAATCAAATACATATCCTCCTGTTATAAAATAATGGGGAACTTTCTTTTCAAGGAAATAATTACCATCGTTATTTAAATGGGGGGCATTTAACATATTTGGGATTGAGGCTGCAAAATAATATTTGTTAGTATAATAAAAAATCCCGGTTCCAAAATTTAGATTTGAGGTATTCGAATCTTGCGCAAAAGCACCGTCGCCTTGTTGTTGAAGCGAATTGTTAATGTCGCTAAACAATCCGATTTTTTGAATTGTAATTCCCGCTTTTAAACCTAAAGCCAATCGATGTTCACCGCCTAAATTTAAGGTATAGGAGAAATCACCATAGATATTATTTTCATCTACGGGTCCTATTTTATCTGAAATTATTGACAATCCAACCCCCACGTTTTTTCCAACGGGTGCCGATCCGGAAAGTGAAAAAGTAGTTGGTGCGTCTTCAATTTCTAACCATTGCTTTCTATATAGCAATCCAAAAGATAAATTTTCCTTAGATCCTGCATAGGCTGGATTGATTATGTTCATATTATACATGTATTGAGTATAATGTGGTGATTGTTGTGCGTTGCCATTTAAAGAGGCCAACAATATTAAAAGTGCGGTTAAAAGTATTTTTTTCATTTCGATGTGTTAATAGCTATAATTATTTGTTGATATATACCCAACCTGTTTTGGTTTTTCCATTTGTGTATTGAACTACAAAATAGTAGGTTCCGTCGGGTAATTCAGCTCCCGAACTTGATTTTCCAGTCCATTCATTGGTGTAATTACTTTTTGAATAAACTTCTATTCCATATCTATTAAAAATTTGCAGCTTTTGAACATTTAAGTTACTTAAGTCAAAAATGTCATTGTTGCCATCGCCATTAGGAGAAATTCCTTTTGGAATGGTACATTGAATGTTAGTTACAGAAACTGGTTTTTCTTCACTGCATCCATTGTTAGACAATTCCAAACTATAATTCCCTTCAGTGATAATTCTAATTGAAGGTGTAGTCCCAATATTTTGACGCAAATTATTATACCAAATGTAGCTAGCGTTTAAAGTTCCAATTCCTGTAGCGCTCAATACAAAATTACTACCGTCACAACCTTTGGTAATCGTAAACTCAGGAAAAGGCGTTACGGTTATTATCATCGATGCAGTGGTAGCACATTGTCCATTACTTGGCGTAAAGGTATAAGTGGTGGTTGACGAATTATTAATTGCAGGCGACCAGCTACCTGGGATTGAGTTATTTGAAGTTATAGGCAATGCGGCTAATGCGGCCCCAGAGCAAATAGCAGGAACTTGGCTGAATGTTGGAGTGACATTAGGAATTATACTAATAATACTGCTTCCATTTGTAGCGCATTGACCAACAGACGGAGTAAAAGTATAAGTTGTAGTTGCTACATTATTAAGGGCTGGCGACCAAGTTCCTGTAATAGAATTATTAGAAGTTGTTGGTAAAGGGGATAAAGTAACTCCGGAACAAATTGGGTTTATTGGGGCAAATAAAGGAGTGACAATTGGATTTACGGTAATTGTTAGTGTCCCATTTGCAACACATTGCCCAGCAGTTGGAACAAATGTATAGGTCGTGGTTGCTAAATTATTAAGTGCTGGCGACCAAGTTCCTGTAATAGAATTATTTGAGGTGGTAGGCAATGGAGATAAAACAGCTCCAACACATACTGGATTTACAGAATTAAATGTTGGGGTTATGCTTGGGGTTACTGTAATAACCACCGATTTCGATAAATTACATATTACATTGGTTGTAAAAGAAATATCATCAAGAGCAAAATCATTTCCTCCCGATGCTACCACTTTGTCGTACATTGCAATTTGAGCTGAAGTCGCCGTTCCTGAGTTCCAAGTATAAGTTCTCAAGGCCCAGTTACATTCTGCAGAAGGAGCCAGATTAGTCCCTATAACAACCCCATTTATTTTTACTTCAATATTAGCTGGATTTGGCATTGCCACGGTTTGAACCCAATAGGAAAAAGTATAGGTTTGATTGGGTTGTACGGTAATCGTTTGTCCCCAAACTTTGTCGGCACCAGCATTGGAGGTAGAGCCATCAACAACCATCATTTTACCAGTTCCGGTAGTATGTTCTATATTACAACTAGGGAAAAACTGAAACCATGCATTGGCCGTAGTTACTACTCCATAGGCACGTTGAACTCCTGAGGTTCCAGCATTTGCAATGAAAAGATAATCGGAAGTAAAGCCCAAATTTCCCTGTGTAAAATCACCATTAGTAACCATATTTGCTGAAGGAGAATTCCCAGTTGAAGTTACAGTGTATGTTGTAGTTTGATTTGGACGAACTACGGGAGAGGTATTAGTATTATTTGCTGCCGTTAAGGAGGCGTCAGGCGGATTTGCGGTCCACAGCACCTCTGAGGTAGTTCCGCTTACGGATAAAGTGGTAGGCGTTCCTGCACAAATCGTTCTAGGTAAATTAGTTGACAAATCGCTAGGTGCAATAAGAATAATGTTAGGCTGTGTAACCGTTGAAAAAGCATCAGATATAGAAAGAGTATAGGTGCCTGGCGCTAAATTCGAAAAAACTCCAGTAGCACTTGTCAAGGTAGTTGTTCCATTGGATAATGAAAAATTGGAATAGGGCAAATTCCCTCCCGTTACGGTTCCATTGATTGCACCGTTATTGAGACCTGGACATGTTGGATTGGTAGACGTATAACTTAAAACTAAAGCCGGTGGAAGGCTTGGTGTTTTGTAGGTATTAAAGGAATACATTACAACAGATAAAATCATGAAGAGTAGAGAGATTGCTTTTTTCATAAAAAGGTACTATAAATTAAAAGTCTAATTTAGGAAACTAATCTTTGAATTGAATTAATTAGAATTATAAAAAAACTATACACTATTAGATATTTTAAAAGAAAACCTAGAAATAGGTGTTATTTCCTTTTGAAATATACTTGGAAAGAAGGTGTTGAAAATCAATAAATAAAAATGTTGTGGTATTGTATAGCTATAGAGATACTGGAAAGATAGTGTTAGATTTTATTAGTTAAAATTATATATAAAATACCATCTTGTTTGCAAACCGACCTTAAATATGGAAAATATTTAATAATAACGAGGACTAAGTAAAATGGACGAAAAGATACAATTGGTCATCAATTTAAAATAAAAATTGGCGTTTTACGAATGTAAAATGCCAATTATATGGTGGAGAATATCGGATTCGAACCGATCACCTCTTGCCTGCCAGGCAAGCGCTCTAGCCAAATGAGCTAATCCCCCTTGCTCACGCAAATATACATTATTTTAGTTTTATATAAAGCAATATCTATTTTTGAAAGTAGAATGCTTACAATTTACTAAATTTGCATTCAAATACTTTAACAATGAGCAATATTAGAATAACCAAACAATTTAATTTTGAAACCGGACATGCTTTATATGGCTATGATGGAAAATGTAAGAATGTTCATGGACACAGTTATAAGTTATCGGTAACTGTGATTGGAAAGCCAATTACGGACGCTTCTAATGTGAAATTTGGAATGGTAATTGACTTTACCGATTTAAAAAAAATTGTTAAAGAGGAAGTCGTAGATCAGTTTGATCATGCAACCGTATTTAATAAAAACACACCTCACGTGGAGTTGGCAAAGGAATTACAATCCCGAGATCACCACGTAATTTTAGTAGAATATCAGCCTACAAGTGAAAACATGATTGTTGATTTTGCTAATAGAATAAAAAGTAGATTGCCAAAAGGAATTGAATTGCATTCTTTAAAACTGCAAGAAACGGAGACTTCATTTGCAGAATGGTACCAATCGGATAATTAATTTAAGCCGATTACGAAAATCCGTTTTCATCAATTGTTTTGATGAAATGAAATCCTCGCGGTTCATACCCTTGATTGTAGTAAAATCGATGGGCTGGAAAATTCCCCGTAAAAGCATCTAACACCACACAAGAACAGGAAAGTTCTTTGGCTTTGGCATCAATAAAATCGGTAATTATTTTTCCAATTCCTTTTTTTCTATAATCAGGATGTACAATAAAATTATCAATTTCTAAATACGGTCCCGTCCATAATTTAGTATTGTACCAATAACCGGAAAGCCCAACACATTGCTTGTTTTCAAAAATAGCTATTTGTTTGTAGCCGTTTGGCAGCATAGTACTTAAGTAGGATTCATAGGTTTCAAGCGTCATGTTAGGGTACAGAAAATGAATCATTTCTATTTGGGCAGCCATCTCTGAAACGGTTTCTAATTGTCGTATTTCCATTTTGGATTTTTAACTGTAAAATTAAAAAAAAGCCAACAAATTTTGCTGGCTTTTTAGTTTTTTTATTACCCCTTCGGGGGCTAGAGGGCTCTATCCTTTTAAAGCTTCCGCTCCACCCACAATCTCCAAAATTTCATTGGTAATTGCGGCTTGACGGGCTTTATTGTAAGTCAATTTCAATTGGTCTCTCAATTCCGTTGCGTTGTCTGTCGCTTTGTGCATTGCAGTCATACGGGCACCGTGCTCTGAGGCAAATGAATCCCTAACTCCTTTGTATAATTGTGTTTTCAATGATTTTGGAATCAAAGTCAACACAATTTCTTCTTTGGAAGGTTCAAAAATATAATCTCCAGTTGATGCAATTTTATCAGATTTCAACGCTTCTAATGGCAAAAATTGTTCTGTTTGAACGATTTGTGTTGCGGCATTTTTAAACTGATTGTAAACCAATTCAATTTTGTCGTAGTCGCCAGAAATAAATTTTTGAGTTAATGCTTCTGCAATTGCAGCGACATTTTCAAAAGTTAAATTATCAAAAACAGAACTTTGATTGTCAATAACCGAATGCGTTTTACTTAAAGTATCGTTTCCTTTTTTACCAATTGCAAAAACATCCACTTGTTTTCCTTCGTAAAATACAGCTCTGTTTTTTACTTCCTTAATCACATTAGAGTTAAAAGCGCCACACAAACCTCTATTGGAAGTAATAGCCACTATTAAAACTTTTTTAATTTCACGTTGAGTAGTAAACTCTCCGCCTGCATCACCATCAAGGTTGGCAGAAAGATTTTGTAATAATTCCGTTAATTTTTCGGCATAAGGTCGCATTGCTGTAATTGCATCTTGTGCTTTTTTTAGCTTTGCTGCAGAAACCATTTTCATCGCAGAAGTGATCTGCATCGTTGATGAAACGGAAGTAATTCTATTACGGATTTCCTTTAAATTTGCCATTTTATCCCCTCCCCAACCCTCCCCGAAGGGGAGGGAGACCAATGAGGGCATCTGTCTTAAATTAATACTTTATTTCTATTTCCTTTTCTTCACCTCCCCTTCGGGGAGGCTGGGTGGGGATTAGTTATATTTCGCTGAAACTTCTTTTGCTACATTTTCGATAACAGATGTAATGTTGTCATCTAATTTTCCAGCTTTCAAAGCATCTAGAGTATCTCTGTGTTTGTTGTTCAAAAATTCTAAAAAGTCTTTTTCGAATTCTTTTACTTTGTTTACAGGCACATTTCTCAACAAGTTTTTAGAACCTGCATAGATAATTGCAACTTGATCTTCAACAGTATAAGGACTGTTTAAACCTTGTTTCAAGATTTCAACGTTTCTTCTTCCTTTTTCAATAACATTCAATGTTACTGCATCTAAATCAGAACCAAATTTGGCGAAAGCTTCTAATTCACGGAATTGCGCTTGGTCTAATTTTAAAGTTCCTGCTACTTTTTTCATTGATTTAATTTGAGCATTACCTCCAACACGAGATACCGAAATACCTACGTTAATTGCTGGACGAACCCCTGAATTAAACAAATCTCCATCAAGGAAAATCTGACCGTCTGTAATCGAAATTACATTCGTTGGGATATACGCAGAAACGTCACCCGCTTGTGTTTCGATAATTGGCAATGCGGTCAACGAACCTCCACCTTTCACAATTGATTTCAATGTGTCTGGCAAGTCGTTCATATTTTTTGCAATATCATCATTAGCAATCACTTTACAAGCTCTTTCTAATAATCTACTGTGCAAGTAAAATACATCTCCAGGATATGCCTCACGTCCCGGTGGTCTTCTCAATAAAAGAGAAACCTCACGGTATGCAACTGCTTGTTTAGATAAATCATCATAAACAATTAAAGCTGGACGACCTGAATCTCTAAAATATTCTCCAATGGCTGCACCTGCAAAAGGAGCATAAACTTGCATTGGCGCTGGATCAGAAGCATTAGCAGCAACGATAATGGTATATGCCATTGCTCCTTTTTCTTCTAACATTTTTGCAATTCCGGCTACAGTTGAAGCTTTTTGCCCAATTGCAACATAGATACAAAATACAGGTTTTCCTGCATCGTAAAATTCTTTTTGATTCAAAATGGTATCAATACAAACAGTTGATTTTCCAGTTTGACGGTCACCAATTACCAATTCACGTTGTCCACGACCAACTGGAATCATAGCATCTACTGCTTTGATACCCGTTTGTAATGGCTCGGTTACCGGCTGACGAAAGATTACTCCAGGCGCTTTTCTTTCCAAAGGCATTTCGTATAATTCACCGCCTATTGGTCCTTTTCCATCTATAGGAAAACCAAGTGTATTTACTACACGACCTACCATTTGCTCTCCTATTTTTAAAGAAGCAATACGTTGCGTTCTTTTAGCAGTAGACCCTTCTTTGATTCCTGTTGATGGTCCTAAAAGTACCACCCCAACATTGTCTTCTTCAAGGTTCAAAACGATTCCTTCCAATCCATTTTCGAATTCTACTAATTCTCCGTATTGAACATTTGAAAGCCCATAAACACGAGCAATACCATCTCCAACTTGAAGTACAGAACCTACTTCTTCTAATGTAGCACCAGTTTCAAAACCTTCTACTTGTTTCTTTAATATTGCTGATATTTCAGCAGGTTTAATTTCCGCCATAATTATATAAATAACTAGTTACTTAATTCTCTTTTTAATACGTGTAATCTGTTGGCAACAGAAGCATTGTATTGCTTGTCGCCTATTCTTAAAATAAATCCTCCAATAATTGAAGCATCTACCGTGTTTTCTATGGTTACTTTTTTATCTGAAAAAGTAGCGATTTTTGCCAATACTTTAGCTTCTAAAGCGGCATCTATTGGAAAAGCGGTTGTAACTTTTGCTACCTCAACTCCGTTCATAACGTCAAACAAATTATTGTATTCCACTGCAATTGCGGCCAAAATTTCAAATCTTTTGTTTTCCAATAATAAATGAAAAAGACTTTGTGTTACGGGATTAACCGAAGCAAAAACTTCTATAACTACATTTTTTTTAGTCTCGGTTTTAATCAAAGGGTTTTGAATAAAATGCGTCAATTCAGCATTCCCAGTAATTGTTTTTGCAATTAAAGTCATGTCGGCACTCACTTCAGAAGCCACACCTTTGGAATCGGCTATTTCTAAAATGGCTTTCGCATAACGAATGGCTGCTCTAATTCCTGACATATTAGTTTAATTTAGCGTCGCCTAACATTTTCTCTACCAATTTCACTTGGGATTCTTTGTTAGATAATTCTTCTTTCAATAATTTTTCAGCAATTTCCAATGACAACGTTGCAACGTGAGATTTTAATTCTGCCAAAGCGGCATTTTTTTCACCATCGATTGCTGCTTTCGCTTGCTCAATCATTTTTAAACCTTGGGCTTGCGCTTCGTTTTTTGCATCAGCAACCATTTTCTCTTTCATTTCACGAGCGTCTTTTAACATCGCGTCACGTTCTAATCTTGCTTCTTGCAAAATACGTTGGTTGTCCGATTGAAGGTTTTGCATTTCTTTTCTAGCATTTTCAGCAGAGAGCAAAGCGTTTTTAATTCCTTCTTCTCTTTCGTTTACAGCGTCAAGAATTGGTTTCCAAGCAAATTTTTTCAATAATAGTATTAATCCAATAAAAATTATTGATTGCCAAATAAACAAACCAAACGAAAAATCACTTATTAACTTTTCCATAGTATATATTAATGTTTAATGTACTTATTTTATTCAACCTTAAAATTTAAGGTTAAGATTTAATCTTTAATTTAAAATAAACAAAAGCTGCAACCAACCGTTACAGCATTTTGTTTTGTTTTTACTAGTTTACTGCGAATAACGCTGCAAAACCAATACCTTCAATAAGCGCAGCTGCAATAAGCATAGCTGTTTGAATTTTTCCAGTAGCTTCTGGTTGACGAGCAATTGCATCCATTGCAGAACCACCGATTCTACCGATACCAATACCAGCTCCAATAACTACTAATCCTGCTCCAACGATTTTAGGAATTTCCATAAAAATATGTATTAAAAATTAAACATTCAATTTGATTTTAGATTTTTGAATTTAGATTTAAGATTCTGAATAATCTGAAATCTAAGGTCTTAAATCTAATTTTAATGCGCCTCTTCGTGATGGTGTTCTTCTACTGCTGAACCAAAGTACAAAGCAGAAAGCATCGTAAAGATATACGCTTGCAATAGCGCCACTAAAATTTCGATTGTAGAAATAGCAAATGACAACATAAATGACAAGCTACTTCCCAACCAACTTTTGAAAATAAACATCAATCCAATTAAACTCATTAAAACGATGTGTCCTGCAAAAATATTTGCATACAAACGGATCATTAATGAAAAAGGTTTGATAAATACTCCTAATAATTCTATTGGTGCTAATATTATTTTCATTGGCAACGGCACGCCTGGCATCCAGAAAATATGTCCCCAATAATTTTTATTTGCTGTTATATTAGTGATTACAAAAGTGATTACTGCCAATCCAAATGTGATAGCAATATTTCCTGTAACGTTAATTCCTAGCGGTGTTAATCCAAAGATGTTTAAAAACCATACAAAGAAAAAGATGGTCAATAAATAACTCATATATCTTTTATAATGTTTTTCCCCAATGTTTGGAATGGCAATTTCATCACGAATGTAAATTACAATTGGTTCAAAAAGCCTTCCAAAACCAGAAGAGATTCCTCCGTTTTTAGCATATGATCTTGCTAAACTTGTAAATAATAAAAACATCAAAAGCGCCACAATCATAATGGTTAAAACCCCTTTAGTGATAGACAAATCAATTGGTTGAAGATTTGTAGGATGGTGCTCGTCGCCAGTTAAAGTTCCGGAAGCATTTGTTTTGTATATTTTTTCGTGGTGTAATACGTAGAAATTTCCGTTACTTTCAGCTACGGTTTCTCCATGATTGAATTTTGAAGAAGAGAAAAAGTGAACGCCATTATCCCATAAAATAATTGGTAAAGAAAATCCAATGTGTTCTCCTTCGTATTCAAATAAGGAGAAATCATGACCGTCTAAAACGTGGTGTCCAATTACTTCTAAAATTTTAGCTTTAACTTCTGATGTTTCGTCTGCTGGTTTTGATTCCGTTTCATTAGCAACTGCAGTAGTTTCAGTTTGTACCTGCGTGCTTTCGGAAGGGGTATTTGAAAAACCAAATACTGGAAGACACGCTATTAAAAGTGTGATTATAAATTTAAGTGGTTTGTTTGAAATCACCATATCTGTTAATTATCTTTAATATTTACTTTCTGAAATTTGGTGCAAAGGTACATTATTTCTTAATAAATCAAGGATTAAAGTAACTTTTTTTGACCTCTTTCTGAATTAAAAGCTTCTTTACTAATTATTGTTTAAAATTCTAACCGTTACAACGGTTTCAATAGTTAAAAAAACAATAAAAACAATAAAAAAATTGATTTTTTCATACCCAATATTCGCAATTTTAGAATTCAATATTGGCATCAAAAGAGAAAATGATATTCCAATTTTTAAACACGTGGCAAACAAAAAGGTAAATCCTATGTTATCAAAGTTTTTTTGTTTTACAAATAGCAATAACAAAATAATTAATGTGGAACAAGTTAAAAAGAAGCTATAAATTGTAGTTAAATCGAAATAAAAATGTTGATAATTTGGATTGTTCTGGTTGTAATAAAAAAATAAATTGTGCATCCCAAAGCACAAAATTGCGGCAATTAAAACTTCTAACAACGGTTGGAATTTCTTAAATTTCATAAAAATCAGGAATTATTTATGTCTTTCAACTGCCGATTGATATTGTAAAAAGCTATGGAAACGCCTACTAATGTTAAAATTTTTACATAGATAGTGTTTGGATTTGGATATTTGGCATCCAGCCAATTTCCGAGATAGGAAAACAAAAAAACAATAACCCCCATTTGGATTGGAATATTAATTAAAGCAAGCCATTTGCGATTGTTTTGCTTTTTTGAATCTTTGTTGGAAGCCATAAATTACTCAATTGGATTCATCATCACGCAAGTTGCGCTGAAATCGGCACCAGGTTCAACCGATAGTTTTCCGCAAATTACTTCCCCGCGAACACTTGCATTTGCTTTTAAATTAAGCAATTCCGCTACTTGGATTTTTCCTTCAAAATTCCCCTCAATGTCGGCATTAACACAAATGATGTCTCCCTTGACACTCCCTGCTGGCCCAATTACAATTTTACCATTAGATTGAAAATTTCCAATTAAATGGCCGTCAAGTCTGAAATCAGCTGGCGAAATTATATCTCCATTTATAGTAGTTCCTTCAACAATTCTGTTGGTTTTTCCTAACAGATCGGTATATGGTTTTGGACTTTTGCTAAACATGATTTTTACTTTTTAGGCTTTTTCAATTCTTCTTTTTCAATTGTGCCTTTATTCAATCCCGGCATGGTGTTTCCTCCGTCCATATTTGGAGGGGGAACCCCTTCGTTTTTCTGATCTGGAGCATCTAATGAGCTGTCGTCCAATTGTTTAACCTCTACAGGTTCTACAGTTTGCGTTACAGGCACTTTCACAATAGGGTCTGGATCCCCTACTGGAGCCACTAAATAGTCTTCAATATTTTTATTGATTTGGACTACTTGATAGTTGTAATTGGTAATAATAATTGGCTTTTGTTGAATCTTAAATTCTTTTTTGATTTTTAAAGTGTCAATTATTCCTTTAGAAAATTGTTCGGAAATAATTCCGTGAAGCACCATAAAATTGTCTTCTGAATTATAGATGTCTTCTGAAAAAGTCAAGCGATCTAATTTATGATCGGCCACAAATTTTTTGATTTTTTCTCTTAAGATTTTATTGTTTTTTTCATCATTGTACGGAATTCTGTATAGTATTTTCCATGATTTTGGCGCTACCGTATAGAATTTATAACTCTCCAAAATAGGAATGTCTTTCTTGATAATTTCTTCTGCTTGCTTTCCTTCGATGTTGTTTGGATAATTTAAAGCCACAAAATTCAGCGCCTTTTTATATTCCGCCACCCCTTTTAATTTTCCTGTGGTGTTGGCTCTCAATAACTCATATTTTGCAACTAATTCTTCCCCTTCAAATTGATCAATTCCTTTTTCTAATTCTTCATTTACTATTCTATAATCTCCTGATTCATATAATTTATAGAGTTTGTTATAAGTAACTTCAGGAGCGTCAACCGCAGCAATTTCAGGGTTGGTATTGCTTAAAATTTCAGCATATCTTGAATTTGGATATTGGCTTATAATTTTTTCTTTCATCGCTAAAGCCTTTTCTTTATTGATGATTTCGTAAATTTTATAGAGATTATACATTGACGGAAGCACCAATCTTTCCTCTGGATTGTAATTCAATAATTGTTCTAATTTATTGGCAGCAAGCTGGTATTCCTTGAATTTTTCTTTATAAATAGACCCCAATTGATAATAGGCAAAATTTCTTTCTCTAATTATACTGTCAATCACTATTTGATTGGTTGGTAAGTCTTTCAAATAAAAGGAAGCCGTATATTTTTCTTCGGTTTTTTCATCCTTCGCAATTGAAGAATCTACATTAGGATCGTTATTTAAATTTGGATCATTATTGCTATTGGTTGCGGCCTCAGATGACAATCTCCAATTGTTTTTATAAGCACGATTCCCCCACGTTTTTTTAAACTGGAGTTTTCCATATGCCGCCGATTTTGTGTTGTAGAAATAAAAATCACTTTCTTTGCCAATACTTGTTGATGCTTGCAAATTCATCGGTG